>JBHELS010000100.1:0-2875 GCA_046263015.1 Burkholderiales bacterium
GCCCGAGCCGAAGCTCGTCGACGTGAGCGCAAAAAGCATTGTTTTGGGGCAAAGCGTCAGCCGCACGCGCGAGGCCGATCGCCTAGTGCCAGACGATGCGCCGGCCGCGCCCGCGCGAGGCCTTGCGCCGGCGTTCGATTCGGCGGAGGCGACGCAGCGGCTCGCTTCACTTACCGGCATCAGCGCGCCGCAAACCGCCACGCAGGCGATCAAGTCGATAGCGCGGCCGCCTTCGGGCCGCTGGCGACGCCGGGACTGGCTGGTCGTGGCCGCCGGGGCGGTATGCGGCCTCCTTGCGGCGCGGGCGATCGTGCGCCGGCGCTAAAAACGCTAGCGCCCGCCGCAGCTCGTCGGCATCGCGCTCACCGGGTAGCCCCGGCAGCTCCAGCTCACCTTCCCGGCCTGCACCGTGGGCGTGAGCGCGACTTCGAGCGCATTTTTCTCGTTCCAACCGCGGATCGCGCCGTCCTCGGCAACGATCCATTTGAGCTCGCCGTGCTTAGGATCGCTCATCGCGGCGACCTTCACGCCTTTGCCGGCGCCGGCGAGGTTGCCGGTCTTCTCTACGGCCGTGCTGACTTGCTGCTGCGCCGGCGCGGCACCGGCGACTAGCGCTTGCGCGGCTTCCTTTGCCTCGGTCCCGGCCATTTGCGGCAAGAACACGGCGACCACCAAAAAACCGATCAAGGCGAGTGCTGCGACAACGAGTAAGCCAACGCGCATCTTCCATTCCCCCTTGTTATTAAACGCTGCGCTGCCGGCGAGCTTAACATCCGCTCGGAGCCCTTGCATGAACAGCCGTCACATCCGGGTCAAGGGACGCGTGCAAGGCGTGGGGTTTCGTTATGCGCTGCGCGATGAAGCCGAGCGCGCGGGCGTCACGGGCTGGGTGCGTAACCGCGCCGACGGCAGCGTGGAAGCGCTGCTGCAGGGCGAACCCCAGGCGATCGCCGGTGTTATCGCCTGGGCGCATCGCGGTCCGCCCGGGGCGCACGTGAGTGCGCTCGAGGAGACCACGGTCGCAAGCGAGCTCCAGCGCGCCCACGAGCGCTTCCATATCCGGCCGAGCGTCTAGCTCGCCTGATAAGGGTTGTTTCTCGCGGGCCCTTGCGCCCGGCCGCGGTCGGGCGCACGCTCAGGGCGCGCGGTCAAAGGGGAGGGCTCGCGATGCCGGGTACGAAACCAATCTCTGCCTTGGAGCTATGCGAGGCGGTTCGTAACGGCACGCCGCCGGACGCAGCGGAGCTCAATCGCATCCTGCGCCTTGACACGACGCACGGCGTGCTCGAGGTGCAGTCCCACACGCCCTGGCACGCGATCGCGGCCGAACTTCGCCCCGGAGACCCGCGGGCGCGCGTGCGCACCACAATGGCGACCGTCGGCGAGAGCATCGCGCGCAACGCCGCCGGCCCCGACGGCACGCCGGCCGTCGCGCATGTGGCTTCTATTTCGCTCGTGAGTCCGGAGGGCGAGCTTCGCCGCATCAGCCGGGAGCGTGAGCCGGAGTTGTTTTCCCTGACGGTGGGCGGCCAGGGTCTCTTCGGAACCCTATACAGCATCACGCTGCGTCTCGAGACCCTGGCGCGCGCGGTGGAGCGCGCCAAGGACCGCTACGAGAGGGCGCTCGAGCCGCGCGTCTCGGCGGGCCCGGCGCTCGAGCTTCTGCTGCCGCCCGAGCTAGTCGATGAATACATGAACGAGGCGCGCACACGGTGCAGCGACTGGCGCATGTCCCTATGCACCGTGGCGCTGCGCGAGACGGCCCCGGAAGCGGACACTTTCCTGCGCTGGGCGCGCCGTCCGTACGTCGAGGTCGCGCTGACGCTCGCGGGGGCGCACAGCCTCGGTGAAGAAGTTCGCAGCGCGCAGTTGCGCCGCGAACTCATCGACGCCGCGATTCATGCGGGCGGCAGCTTCCAGATCGCGAGCACGCGCGATGCGACGAGCGAGCAGACGCGCGCCTGTTATCCCGAGCTCGCGCAGTTCCTTGCGCACAAACGGCGCTTCGACCCGAACGAACGCCTCTCGAGCGGCTGGTACGCGCACCAGCGGCGCGTCCTTGCCTGCGAGCCCTGCGAAGTCCGCTGGGGCGACTAGCCGGCGCTCGCGCTGTAGACGAGCTGCACGTTCTCCGGAGCGAGCCAAGCGCCGAGCTCGGCGATGAGCTCGCTTGCCGGACGCACTCGCCAAGACTCACCGAGCGCCACTTCGCAGGCGGCGCTCGAATTTCTATAGGCGACGACCACCGGGCAGGCCGCGTCGCCCGAAGCGCGGTACGGGGCGAGGACCTGCTGCAGCCGCCGCGCATCGGCCTGCCCATTCACGGCGATGCGCAGCCGAGCGGCAAAGCGTGCACGCATGCTCTCGAGGTCGAGGATTTCGTCCGCGCTCACGCGCAGGCCGCCGGAAAACTCGTCGCGCTGCACCTTGCCAGCGACGACCAGCAGCGCATCCTCCTTGATCTTGTCGCGGCTGCGGTCGAAAAGCTCGCTGAAGACCGTGATCTCCACCTGGGCGCTCGCGTCATCGAGCGTCACGACCATCATGCGTCCGCGTCGCGTCATCTGCACACGCGCCTGCGCCACCACACCCGCCATCCACACCCGCTCGCCGGGGGTCAGTTTCGCGAGCGCGGTGCGCGCAAAGCCGGCGAGCTCGCGCTCATAGATGGAGAACAGGTGGCCCGAGATCGAAAAGCCGAGCGCGCTTTTCTCCTCGAGCAGGCGCCGCTGCAAGTCCCACGGCGGCGCTTCGACATACGCGTCACGCCCGCCGCGCGGCACCTCCGCGTCGGCAAAGAGACTCGATTGTGTCGCGGCGCGCTCGGCTTGCTCCGCCGCTTCGAGCGCTCGACCGACGGAGGCGAGGAGCCGCG
>JBHELS010000101.1:0-3860 GCA_046263015.1 Burkholderiales bacterium
GATTGCTGCGGTTGCAATGCAGGATGGCCCGGCCTATCTTCGCTGAATCCATGTCGGTCATTCAGCGCAACAACGTCAAGCTGCGCGGCCGCGGCACGCAGCCGATGCTCTTCGCGCACGGCTTCGGCTGCGACCAGAACATGTGGCGCTTCGTCGCGCCGGCGTTCGACGACGACTACCGCGTGGTGCTCTTCGACCATGTCGGGAGCGGCCAATCCGACCTGCGTGCTTATCACCGCGAGAAGTACGCAAGGCTCGACGGCTACGCGGGCGACGTGCTCGAGATCTGCCGCGAGCTCGCGCTCGACAACGTCGTCTTCGTCGGCCACTCGGTGGCGGCGATGATCGGCGTGCGGGCGGCGCTGAAGGAGCCGCAGCGCTTCTCGCGCCTCGTGCTGATCGGGCCTTCGCCCTGCTACCTGAACGAGGGCGACTACCGGGGCGGCTTCTCCATCGAGGAGCTCGAAGGCCTGCTCGAGTTCATGGACGCCAATTACCTCGGCTGGTCGAGGGCCATGGCGCCGAAGATCGTCGGCAACCCGGAGCGCTCGGAGCTCGCCGAAGAGCTCACCAACAGCTTCTGCCGCACCGATCCGGACATCGCCAAGGATTTCGCCCGTGTCACCTTCCTCTCCGACAATCGCGCCGATCTCGCGAAGCTCGGCGTGCCGAGCCTGGTGCTGCAGTGCTCGCAGGACATCATCGCCGGCAAGCAGGTGGGCGAGTACGTGCACCGCCAGCTGCGCGGCAGCCGCATCGTCTACATGCGCGCCACGGGCCATTGCCCGAATCTCAGCGCGCCGCAGGAAACCATCGACGCGATGAAGGCGTTCCTGCAGCCGGCGCTCGCCTGATGGACTCGCCCCGGCGCGAGCTCGAGCGCGTCCAGGCGTTGCTCGACGAGGACCTTGCCGGCACCTACGAAGACGCGCCCGCCGGCTACCTCTCGACCCTGCCCGACGGCACCATCGTCAAAGTGAACGGCACGTTTCTGCGCTGGACCGGCTTTGCGCGCGATGCGCTCGTGCACAAGCGGCGCCTGCAGGACCTCTTCAGCATGCCGGGGCGGATCTACTACGAGACGCACCTCGGCCCGCTCCTCGCGATGCAGGGCACCGTGAGCGAGATCGCCATGGACCTCGCCGGCGCCGACGGCCGCGTGTTGCCGGTCATGCTGAACGCCGCCGAGCGCAAAGGCGCCGAGGGCGAGCCGCTCCTCCTACGCTTCACGGTGTTCAACGCCACCGAGCGGCGCCGCTATGAGCGCGAGCTCCTGCAGGCGCGCCGCGACGCCGAGGCGCTCGCGCGAGCGAAGACCGAGCTCCTCGCGATGCTCTCGCACGACATCCGCACGCCGCTCGGCTCGGTCATGGCGGTGGCCCATCTCCTCGAGCGCACGGAACTCACCGCCGAGCAGGCGAAGCTGGTCCGCATCCTCGGCTCGGCCTCCGCCGCGATGCTCGACCTCGTGAACGAGGTGCTCGAGCACAGCCGCCTCGAGGCGGGCGCCGTCGCGCTCAACCGCACGCCCTTCGACCTCGCCGCGCGCGCGAGAGAGCTCGCGGCGAACCTGCAGCCGCTTGCGGCCGAGAAAGACCTCGCCCTCGAATGCCGCTTCGACCCGCGCCTTCCCGCGCGGCTGATCGGCGATGCCACCAAGCTCGCCCAGGTGCTCGGCAACCTCCTGGGCAACGCGCTCAAGTTCACCGAGGCGGGCAGCGTCACGCTCGAGATGGAGGTCGCGGATCTTTCCGAGACCGAGGCAAAGCTGCGCGTGCGTGTTACCGACACGGGCATCGGCATCGAGCCCGCGCAGCTGCCGCATATCTTCGACGAGTACACCCAGGCGAACGAAGCCATCGCCGGCCGCTACGGCGGCACCGGCCTCGGCCTCGCCATCAGCCGCAAGCTCCTGCGCGCGCACGGCAGCGAGCTGCACGCGGAAAGCGAGCCGGGCAAGGGCTCGGTGTTCTCGTTCGATCTCGCGCTTGAGCTGCCGCAGCCGGCGGAAGGTTCCTCGCGGCTTCGTTGACGGGCTCGCGATCTCGACTGCGCGCGCGCCGCCCCTGGATATGCAAGTCGCCGCTTCGCCTACTCCGAGCTCCAGCGGCCCGACGCGTCGACGGGGCCCCACTTGCCGTCGCGCATCGCGTTCCACCGGCCCCGCTGAAAGGGCTGCAGCGCCTGGAAGTGCGGCGCGAGCACCATCGTGCCCTTGCGGTCGATGAAGCCCCAGCGCTCGCCGACCTTGACCGGCGCCAGGCCGCCGGCGAAGTCCTCGGACCACTCCCATTGCGGCGCGATGACGAAGCGGCCGCTGCGGTCGATGAAGCCTTCCTTGCCTCCCGTGCGCACGCGCGCGAGGCCGTCGGAGAACGGATGCGCGGCCTGGTACGCGAAGGCAATCGCCGTCGCGCCGGTACGATCGATGTAGCCTGCGCGTGGATAGCCCTCGCGCATCTCGGCAACGCCGGCGAGGCCTTCCGAGAAGCGGCTCGCCTGGTCGTAGCGCGCGGCGATGACCATGTTGCCTTGCGCGTCGATGAAGCCGAAGCGGCCGTTGCGCCGCACGAGCGCCAGGCCTTCGGAGAACTCGTCCGCCCAATCGAACTGCCCGGGGATCACCACCTTGCCCGAAGGCGTGACGTAGCCGACCCGGCCGGTGGGACCCGAGGGCTGCAAACGATTCTCCAGCGCGGCCATTTGCGCGGCGTCGGGGTCGACCGCGAGACGGAACTCGTGCAGCAGCTTTCCCGAATGGTAGTTGTCGCCCTCGACGACGCGCAGGAAAACCTGGCGCGCGGAGTGGTTCGCGGTTGTCTCAAGCTGCGGCCACTCCATGCGAACGCGATAGCGCTCTCCGGCGCGCAACGCGCGCGGCGTGCGGGTCCACGCCTGCGCCTCGGCTGCCGGCGGCTCCTCGCCGATCGCAAGCACCCGCACCGGCTCGCCGCGGCCGTTGCCGTCCTCGTAGAACGCGTGGAACACCGCGGTGACATTGCGCTTCACCTCGAGCTCCGCCTCGATAAAGAGGCCGCGCGGCACGCGCCAGTCCGTGCGCTGGGCGTGGAGCGCCAGGTCGCCGCGCGCCTGCCAGTGCGGCGAAGTGACCGTGTAAAACCCGAAATAAAACCCCGCCAGCACGACGCCCGCCAGCGGCGGCACGAGAAACGCGCGCACCGTCGCGGCGAGCGGCCGGTGGCGCGCCGCGAAGCCCATGAAGAGCCCGACGGCATAAAGCGCGACGAAGAGCGGCCCGCCAAACGCGGCGATCATCATCGCCTGGTCGCCGTGGCTCACGGAGCTCGGCTGCCCGGCGAGGAAGGCGCGGAAGAGGCCTTGCACTATCACCACGGGAAGTAGGTAGATCGCCGCCGCCCAGGCGGCGGTGCGCAGACTCAGCCTGCGGCGCAGCGTGTGCACGGTCGCGTACGCGAGGAGCACAGCGCCGCCGGGCAGGTAGCCGATCGTCCAGGCCCAGAAAGGCGCGGCGACCGCGAACAGGCCAAGCTCGCCGCTCGTCGAAAAGACCCAGACCAGCCAGCCGAGCGAAACGGCGACCCAGCCGATGAGGCCGGCGAGGAGCGCGTGAACGAGGCCGCGCCCGGTATCGTTCGCTGCGTCGCTCACGCGGCCGCCGCGACGAGTGAAAAAGCTTGCGCGAGCGTTTTCATAGCAGGCGAGCACATTCTATAAGCGAGCCGCCACACCGACCCGCCTCACTGGCAGGCGCCACCACGTCCCTCGGCGAGCGCGCTGGATAGGCGACGAGAGATATTGGTCAGGGACTGACGACGCGCGAGCTCGCCGAGCTCACCGAGCTCGGGCCGCAGCGCTCATGCGCTCGCCCCTTGTGACCG
>JBHELS010000102.1:0-4364 GCA_046263015.1 Burkholderiales bacterium
GAGCTCGAGCGCGCGCTTGCCGATGCGCTCAGCACGCACTGGGATTATTCGGCGCAAAACGTGACCTACAGCCGCGGCGGGCGCGGACCGCTGCCGCTCGCCTGCACCATGACGCGCATTTACGCGCACCAATTCGCGCTCCTTGCCGAGCTGCGGCCGATCGAGGAGCAGCTGCGGTATGCGCGCGAGGAGCGGCTGGTGTTCGAGCAGCAAGCAAACCGCGAGCTGATTCGCAATCTCGCGCACGAAATCAAGAACCCGCTCGGCGGTCTGCGCGGCTCGGCGCAGCTTCTCGAGCGCGAGCTGGATAAGCCGGAGCTTCGCGAATACACGCAGGTCATCATCAAGGAGGCAGACCGGCTGCAGCGCCTGATGGACCGCATGCTGACACCGCATCGCACGCCGCGCGTCGAGCCGCTCGGCATTCATGAAGTGCTCGAGCGCGTGCGCAGCCTGGTGAAGGCGGAGTTCGGTGTTGAGATCGAACGCGATTACGATCCCAGCCTTCCGGAGGTGCTCGGCGATCGCGAGCAGCTCATCCAGGCGGTGCTCAACATTGCGCGCAACGCGGCGCAGGCGCGCGCCGCGCACATCGCCTTTCGCACGCGTGCGCTGCGACAGATCACCATTCTCCGGCAGCGCCACAAGCTGGCATTAGAATTGCAAGTCATCGACGACGGGCCCGGCGTACCTGCGGAAATACAAGAGCGCATCTTCAATCCGCTCGTGTCCGGAAGGGAAGGCGGCACCGGCTTGGGACTCTCGCTCGCGCAAACGTTCGTCCAGTATCACCAGGGCGTCGTCGAGTTCGAATCCCGCCCGGGCCGCACAATATTCAGGATCCTGCTGCCGCTGACATGATGAAACCGGTCTGGATCGTCGATGACGACCGCTCCATCCGCTGGGTGATCGAGAAGGCACTCAGCCGCGAAGGCATCGCCTTCGACTCGTTCTCCTCCGCGCAGGACGCGCTCCAAGCGCTCTCGGGCGGCGCGCCGGAGGTGCTGGTCTCCGACATTCGCATGCCCGGACTTTCGGGGCTTGAGCTTCTGAACACCGTGAAGAGCCGCCATCCTGGCGTGCCAGTCATCGTCATGACCGCATATTCGGACCTCGATTCGGCGGTCGCCGCATTCCAGGGCGGTGCTTACGAGTATCTGCCGAAACC
Organism: Burkholderiales bacterium; assembly: GCA_046263015.1. Lineage (GTDB taxonomy): Bacteria > Pseudomonadota > Gammaproteobacteria > Burkholderiales > SG8-39 > SCGC-AG-212-J23. Next base: position 1,169 of record JBHELS010000102.1, read on the forward strand.
CTTCGACATCGACCAGGCGGTGGAGCTCATTCGCCGCGCGCTAGGGGAGAGCCGGCGCGAATCGGAGGCGGTCGAGCCGCCCGCCGAGACGCCCGAGATCCTCGGCCAGGCGCCGGCGATGCAGGAAGTGTTTCGGGCGATTGGCCGGCTTTCGCAGTCGAGCGCCACAGTTCTCATTACCGGCGAGTCGGGCACCGGCAAGGAGCTGGTGGCGCGCGCGCTGCACCGACATAGCGCGCGCGCATCCAAGCCCTTCGTCGCCATCAACACCGCGGCGATGCCCAAGGACTTGCTCGAATCCGAATTGTTCGGGCACGAGCGCGGCTCGTTCACCGGTGCGCAGCAACAGCGGCGCGGGCGGTTCGAGCAGGCCGAAGGCGGCACGCTCTTTCTCGACGAGATCGGCGATATGCCGGCCGAGCTGCAGACGCGGCTCCTGCGCGTGCTTTCCGACGGCACCTTTTATCGCGTCGGCGGACATCAGCAGATCAAAGCCAACGTGCGCGTGATCGCGGCGACGCATCAGAATCTCGAGCAGCGCGTGCGCGAAGCGACGTTCCGTGAGGACCTCTACCACCGGTTGAACGTCATTCGGCTGCGTCTGCCGAGCCTGCGCGAGCGTGCGGAGGACATTCCGCTTCTCGCGCGGCATTTTCTCGCCGGGAGTGCAAAGCAGCTCGGCGTCGAGCCGAAGCGCCTCTCGGAAGATGCGCTCGCACATCTCTCGCGGCTTGCGCTCCCCGGCAACGTGCGCCAGCTCGAGAACCTTTGCCACTGGCTCACCGTCATGGCGGCGGGTCAGGTCATCGACGTCGGCGATCTGCCGGCCGAGTTTCGCGAGGCGGGCGCAGCCGCCGCCTCCGACTGGCTTTCAGCGCTCGAGTACGAAGCCGAACGGCGCCTCGCGCGCGGCGACACCGGAATCCTCGACACGCTGGGACGTCAGTTCGAGCGCACGCTCATCAGCAAGGCGCTTGCGCGCACCGGCGGCCGGCGCATCGAAGCGGCGAATCTCCTCGGCATGGGACGCAACACCATCACCCGGAAGATCGCCGAGCTCGGCATCGAGGATGACGCCGAGCGTGAAAAGCCCGACGCGAATCCCTAGGCGCTGCGCTTCGCGCGCTCGGGCTGCTTGAGGTCCGCGTCGGCCGCACGCCGATTCGCTTCGAGCCGCGCGTCGACCAGGGTCACGACCTCGTCGAGCACCGCCGAGCGCATGCCCTTTTGCGCGGCAATCGCCTGCACCAGGCGATCGACGCGCTCGATGTACGGCGCGCCTGCGGCGAGCGCTCGTGCGGCGGAGGACGGGCTGCCGAGCGATTGCGCGGCCGCCGCGTACTTCGCGAAGGGCACCAGGTCTTTTTCAGCGGCACCGAGCGACACGCAAAGCTTCACTACCCACTGGTACATCGCGCGCGATGCTTCGAGGTCGCTATGCACCGCGTCATTGATGGAGCGGATGCCGTCCTTCGTTACGCAGCGGTAGTTGCCTGCGATCAGCATCGCCCATTTCGCGAGCGGCACAAACACCGACTCGTGCACCTTGAGTTTCACGGGCAGCTCGAGCCCTTCGTAGCGGACCGCTTCGATGTCCTTCTCCAGCTTGCGCAGGATCGCCGTGTGCGCATCGCTTGCGAAGCGCGCCGACTTGAAGTTGGTCGGCAGGCGCACCTGGAGGACATTCGGCTTCTCCTCCGGCGGCCGGAACGCCTGCGGGTCGGGACTGCAGAGGGTCATGAATTTCGGATCGCAGTTCGCCCACACCGACGCATCCGTGTAGCAGCCGCGCAGCGCGTCGATCGCGACGCCGGGAATGCGCCCGAGATAGGGCAAGGGCGGCATGTTCATAATGGACATGCAGGGCAGCTTGCTTTTACCCACCGCGTCGAGAAGCTCTCGCACCCCGGCCGAGCGGTATTGCGGCTCCTGCATCGCCAGCACCACGAGGTCGTAACCGGCGAGCTTGACTGCCGTTGGCACGTCGGCGCTCAGCTTGCCCGGCAGCTTGCGCGAATCGACCTCCACTAGACCTTCGCGGCCCTTCACTGGCAGGCGTACCCGGGTGCCTTCCCGGTTGATCAACTCAACTTCGGCGGGGACACAGACCAGCTTGGCGTTGTGACCGGCCGCGAGCAATTTGGTCGCCAGCAGCGAGCCGTACGAAGCACCGAAGATCAGGACGTTATGGGCCATGGGGGTCTTTCCACAATGCGAAATGGCGCGCTACTGAATGGGAAGGGCAGCCTACTCCGAACGCACTAGCATTTCATGTTGCGGCGCCGCATCTCGGTTCATAGAATGCTCCGATGGCCATCTCCGTCCCGAAGACGCAGCAAGACGTTCGCGTGAGCGGCCGCGTCACCGCCGAGTTCTCGCAGATCCTGAGCGAGGCCGCGCTAGAGTTCATCGCCAACTTGCACCGCGAATTCGAGCCGCGGCGCCAGGAGCTGCTCGCGCGGCGCGCCGCGCGACAGAAAGAATTCGACGCCGGCAAGCGACCGGATTTCCTGCCTGAAACCGCGTCGATCCGCGAAAGCGATTGGCGCATCGCCGCGCAGCCTGAGGACATGCTCGACCGTCGCGTCGAGATCACCGGCCCCACCGACCGCAAGATGGTGATCAACGCGTTGAATAGCGGCGCCTCGACCTTCATGGCCGACTTCGAGGACGCCAACGCGCCTACCTGGCACAACATGGTCGACGGGCAGATCAACCTCCGGGATGCGGTGCGCCGAACGATCACGTTCGAGCAAGGCGGCAAGCATTACCAGTTGAAAGACAAGACGGCCGTGCTCATACCGCGGCCGCGTGGCTGGCATCTCGATGAGAAGCACGTGATGGTCGACGGCAAGCCGGTCTCGGGCGCCCTCTTCGACTTCGGTCTCTTCTTCTTCCACAACGCAGCCGTGCTGCTCGCGCGCGGCTCGGGGCCTTACTTCTATTTGCCGAAGATGGAGTCGCACCTCGAGGCGCGGCTCTGGAACGACATTTTCATCTACGCCCAGGCGGCGCTCGACATCCCGCGCGGCACGATCCGCGCCACCGCGCTCATCGAGACCGTGGTCGCCGCTTTCGAGATGGACGAGATTCTCTACGAGCTGCGCGAGCACTCGGCCGGTCTCAACATCGGGCGCTGGGACTACATCTTCTCGTGCATCAAGAAATTCCGCGCCAACCAGGATTTCTGCCTCGC
>JBHELS010000103.1:0-5617 GCA_046263015.1 Burkholderiales bacterium
CCTCGGGCAGCGCCGAAGTGCTGGAAGCGCTCGGCGCCCAGATCAAATTGTCGCCCGCCGAGACCGGTCAGGCGCTCGACAAGGTCGGCATCGGCTTCATGTTCGCGCCGGCGCATCACGCGGCGATGAAGTACGCCGCGCCGGTGCGCAAGGACCTCGGCGTGCGCACCATCTTCAATATCCTCGGGCCGCTCACCAATCCGGCCGGGGCGAAGAACCAGGTGCTGGGCGTGTTCCATCCCGATCTGGTGGGGATCCAGGTGCGGGTGCTGCAGCGCCTGGGCTCCCGGCATGTGATGACGGTGTACGGCATCGATGGGCTCGACGAGATTTCCATCTCCGGCGGGACCATGATTGGCGAGCTCGTGAAGGGCGAGATCAACGAGTACAACATCCACCCATCGCAGTTCGGCCTCGAGCTCTACGACCGGCGCGCGATCGAGGTCAACACGGTCGAGGAGTCGAAGGCGATGATCGAGGCGGTGCTCGACAACCAGCCCGGGCCGGCGCACAACATCGTCGCCATGAACGCCGGCGCCGCAATCTATGTCGCCGGCCTCGCCGAGACGCTGAAAGCGGGCATCGAGCGGGCGAGCCAGGCGATCAAGAGCGGCGCCGCCAAGCACAAGCTCGAGGAGTTCATCGCCTTCACCCGCCATGTGAAGCGATGAGCGTGCTTGAGCGCATCGTCGCGGCGAAGCGCAAGGAGGTCGCCGCCGCGCGCGAGCGTCTGGCACTAGGCAAGCTCGAATTGCAGGCACGCGTCGCTGCGCCGACGAGGGATTTCGTCGGTGCCTTGCGCGCCCGCCGACCGGCGGTCATCGCCGAGATTAAGAAGGCGAGCCCGTCGCGAGGCGTACTGCGAGAAGATTTCCACCCCGACACGATCGCGCAAAGCTATGAGCGCGCGGGCGCCGCGTGCCTTTCGGTGCTCACCGATCGCGAGTTTTTCCAGGGCTCGCCCAAGCACCTCGTCGCGGCGCGCGCCGCCTGCGCACTGCCCGTGCTGCGCAAGGATTTCATCGTCGAGGCCTATCAAGTGTTCGAGTCGCGCGCGCTCGGGGCCGATTGCATCCTGCTCATCGCCGCGTGCCTGAGCCCCGACGCGATGATCGAGTTCGAGCGGTTCGCGAGTCAGCTCGCCATGGCGGTGCTCGTTGAGGTCCACGATGCGGTGGAGCTGCAAAGCGCGCTCGCGCTCAGCACGCCTCTTATCGGGATCAACAATCGCAACCTACGCACCTTCGAGACACGACTCGACACGACGCTCGCGCTTCTACCCCAGGTCCCGCCCGGGCGTATCGTCGTCACCGAAAGCGGCATCCTCGCGAGCGGCGATGTGAAGCGCATGCGCGAGGCCGGCGTGGAGACTTTTCTCGTAGGCGAGGCGTTCATGCGCGCGCCGGATCCCGGAACTGCGCTCAAAGAGCTCTTTACCCTGTAGCCCTGCTGCGGCGCAGCAAGCTGTGTTGGGAATTTGCAACGCGGTGCGACCATTCTGTCGTGTAGCGGCGCCGCTTTCTTGGTTGGCCGTAGGCATTTCGGCACACTGCCGTGGACTTCTCAACTGAGGGGTTGGCGGGGAGGGCCATATTCGGCACGCACTCGCCTGGTTTAAACCAGAGAGGAGCAAGGCATGCAAAAGAAGCTTCTAACCATGGCAGTGGCCGGAGCCTTGGCCGCGCCGTGCATCGCGCTCGCGCAATCGAGCGTCGAGGTGTACGGCACGATCAACATGGCCTTCGGCAGATTCAAATATGACAACGCAACGAACGGCGCGCCGGATGTTTCGAAGTGGGACGTGGCGCAGGGTGCGTCGAACTATGGCTTACGCGGCCGCGAGGACTTGGGCGGCGGTTTGACGGCTTGGTTCCAGCTCGAGGAGAACGCGCCGTTGGAGCGCTCGAACAACATCTCCATCACACCGGCCTCGCGCAACTCGGCCGTCGGCATCCAAGGCGCCTTCGGCAACATTTTCATGGGGCAATGGACGACGCCGTGGGCAGACCTGGACGCTCTGTGGGGCGTCGGCACGGTCGGCTTCTGGGGCCCCGTAACCTCGATCATCGGTCGTCGTGAAACCACCGGTACCGCGCCGAACCCGAACTGCGTGAACTCGCCCGGGCGAACCGGCGGCCCGACACTCCTCGCTCTGCCGACGCAGGTCACGTGCGATGCGGTGGAAGCGGCCGGTGGTGTGGGTCATCCGTTCTGGCGGCGGGCCTCGCAATCGGTCTCTTACCAGTCGCCCGTCTTCGCCGGCGTGCAGGTGAAGGCGCTGTATCAGACGGACGAAAGTAAGGCGTCGGGCGGTCCTGCGGCGACGGCAGGCACCACTGTGACGGCGGCGGACCCGTGGCTCTTGTCGACGTCGGTGCAGTGGGCCGGCATGGGCGGCCGTGCGCGTGTCGGCTTTGCCTACGATCGTCACAAGGACTTCACGACCATCGGTAACTCGGACACCGGTTGGGCGATCAAGGGTGGCTGGAACTTCGGCGTGGTGGATATCGGCCTCGCGTACGAAACCATGAAATACAAACCGGCGAGCGGCGATTGCAAAGCCAAGCAATATGGCATCGCAGCGGCTGTCCCGGTGGGCCCAGGCTCGATCAAAGGCTCGTTCTCGGTCGCGAAAGATCTTGAGGGCGGCGCAGGTTGCGCCGGTGACAACGGTGCGAAGGAGTTCAACATCGGCTACGAGCATCGCTTCTCCAAGCGCACGCAAGTCGGCGTCGGCTACGCCAGGATCAAGAACGATCCGGCGGCCGTGTTCACGTGGACCGGTGCGCCACCGACCTCCGACGGCGCGAGCAACACGCCGCTTCCGGGTCAGGACCCGAGCACCTGGTTCGTGAGCATTACCCACCGCTTCTAACCGCAGCGGCAGTGTCATAACCGGGCGCCTTCGGGCGCCCGTTTTTTTTGCTACGCTCGGGCGATGGATCGGCTGATCAGCGAATTCGATCGCGCGTTGCGCGCCATCGCCGGGGTCTCGAGCGCCGCGCGTGAATCACCCGGGCGTAAGCATGGCGAAGCCGAGCTGGATCATTCCGAACGCGGGCACGCGGCGGCGTTGATGCGAGTGAATCACGTCGGAGAGGTGTGCGCGCAGGCGCTCTATCAAGGCCAGGCGCTCACGGCGCGGGACGATCGCGCGCGAGCCGCGCTCGAGCAGGCGGCGCGCGAGGAGCAGGATCATCTTTCGTGGAGCGCCGAGCGAATTCGCGAGCTCGGCGGACGGCCGAGTCTCCTGAATCCGCTGTGGTACGCCGGATCGTTCGCGATCGGCGCGCTTGCAGGCGCGCTCGGCGATCGCTGGAATCTCGCTTTTCTCGCCGAGACCGAGCGCCAGGTAGAGGAGCACCTCCTGGGCCACCTCGAGCGATTGCCGGTCGCCGACGAGCGCACGCGCGCAGTAGTGCAGGCCATGCGCGATGACGAGGCGAAGCACCGCGCGAGTGCGATGCGCATGGGTGCCGCGGATCTGCCCGCGCCGGCGAAGCTCGCCATGCGGCTTGCCTCCAAGCTGATGACCACCGTCGCTTACCGCATCTAGTCTTCGACGAGCTCGAAGTCTTTCGTGATCTCGGCGGTCTTGCCGAGCATGATGGAGGCGGAGCAGTACTTCTCGTGCGAGAGGCGGATCGCCTGCTCGACGAGATTGCGCTTCAGTGCCCGGCCGCGCACCCGGAAATGCATGTGGATCTTGGTGAAGACCTTCGGGTCGCTCGCCGCTCGTTCGGAAGTGAGCGCGACCTCGCAGCCGCGCACGTCCTGGCCGCTTTTCTTCAAGATGACGACGACGTCGTACGCGGTGCAACCGCCGGTGCCGACGAGCACCATCTCCATCGGCCGCGGGGCGAGATCTCGCCCGCCTCCGTCGGGTGCGCCGTCCATCGCCACGACGTGTCCGCTTCCGGTTTCGGCGAGGAAGGTCATCCCTTCGGCGGTCCAACGTACCGTACATTCCATAAAGCTCCTTCAACCAGTGTTTTTTGTGTAAAATCCGCAGCTTTTCGTAATTCCCCGCATGAAAACCTATACCGCCAAGGCTGGCGAAGTCGAGCAGGGTTGGTTCGTGGTCGACGCCCAGAACAAGGTGCTCGGGCGCCTCGCCGTACAACTCGCTACGCGACTACGAGGCAAGCATAAGCCGCAATACACGCCGCACGTCGATACCGGCGACTACATCGTCGTCGTTAACGCGGCCAAGCTTCGCGTCACCGGGCGCAAAGCCGAGCGCAAGACCTACTACCGCCATAGCGGTTATCCCGGCGGCATCAAGGAAACGAGCTTCGCGAAGCTCCACGCGGCACACCCGGAGCGCGTGCTCGAGAAGGCGGTGAAGGGCATGCTGCCGAAGGGGCCGCTCGGCTATGCGATGCTGCGCAAACTGAAGGTGTATGCCGGCGGCACGCACCCGCATTCGGCGCAGCAACCGAAGAACCTGGAGATCTGATGGTCGGCGACTATTACTACGGCACGGGACGGCGCAAGAGCGCCGTTGCGCGCGTGTTTCTCAAGCCCGGCAAGGGCGAGTTCGTCGTGAACGGCAAGCCCGTCGATCAGTTTTTCGCGCGCGAGACCGGGCGCATGGTGGTGCGCCAGCCGCTCGATCTGACGAAGAACCTGACCGGCTTCGACATCATGGTGAACGTCTACGGCGGCGGCGAGAGCGGGCAGGCAGGCGCCGTGCGCCATGGCATCGCGCGCGCCTTGATCGAGTATGATGCCGCTCTGAAGAGCACGCTCAGCGCCGCAGGTCTCGTGACCCGCGACGCCCGAGAGGTCGAGCGAAAAAAGGTCGGACTGCACAAGGCGAGGCGGCGCAAGCAGTACTCGAAACGCTGATTACAGCTAGCACCGGGATCCGAAAGCCGCCTCAGGGCGGCTTTCTTGTTTTTGGGGTGGACGCATGATCAAGGCGGGCATCGTCGGCGGCACGGGTTACACCGGGGTCGAGCTCCTGCGACTGCTCGCGCGCCATCCGCAGGTCACGCTGCGCGCCATTACCTCGCGCAAGGAAGCGGGGACGGCGGTGTCGGCCATGTTTCCGGGCTTACGTGGCCACGTGGAGCTTGATTTCACCGCGCCAAGCCCGCAGGCGCTACGGGGCTGCGACATCGTCTTCTTTGCCACGCCGAACGGCGTCGCCATGAACGACGCCCGGCCGGTGCTGGAGGGCGGTGCGCGTCTGATCGATATTTCGGCGGATTTCCGCATCCGGGACGTCGCCGAGTGGGAGCGCTGGTACAAGACCAAGCACGGCTCGCCCGAGCTCGTGCGCGAGGCGGTCTACGGTCTGCCAGAGGTGAACCGGGAGCGCATCCGCGGCGCTCGCCTGGTCGCCAATCCGGGCTGCTACCCGACAGCCGTGCAGCTTGGCTTTCTGCCGCTCGTCGAAGTCGGCGCGGTCGATCTCGACCACCTGATTGCCGATGCCAAGTCGGGCGTGAGCGGCGCCGGACGCAAGGCCGAGCTCCATCTCAGCTACGCCGAAGTCGCGGACAACTTCTCGGCCTATAACGTCTCCGGCCATCGCCATTGGCCGGAGATCCGCCAAGGTCTCGCCGAAGCGGCGCGGCGCGATGTGGGTCTCGTCTTCGTGCCGCATTTG
>JBHELS010000104.1:0-11395 GCA_046263015.1 Burkholderiales bacterium
CGCCGCGGCGCTCGCGGCATCGACGGTTTTGGCTTCGCCGCTGCCGGTGGAAGCGCCCGCGGGCGCGATGGCGCGACCGCGCGCGAGCGCGGTGGTGCCGCGTCCGACCACCACCTCAGCCTCGACGGTTGCGCGCCCGCGTGAGTCCCAGACCCGCCGGCCCTTTACGTCGAGAATCTTTGCCATGCGGCTTTCAGCTCGGCGAGGGTCGCGAGCGGCGTCGCGAGGAGCTCACGCGCCGCGCGGCGCACGAACGCGCGTCCGGCCTCATCCAGGTATTCCACGGGCGACTTGCCATCGACGCGACCGAGAAGCAAGCCGGGAAGAAGCGTCGCCGCGCGCGCTTCTAGCGCGTCGGGGCGCTCCCAGGTCACCCGCGCCAGATAAGCGCCGGCGAGCGCGTCGTAGCACTGAAGGAAGCCGCTTCGCGCGCGAGGCACCCAGACGCATTTCAAAAACATGTGATTCAGGCAAAAAGCCAGATCGAAGGCGGGGTCGCCGTACCAGGCGCATTCCGCATCGAGAAATACGGGTTCGCTGGCCCGTACGAGGACGTTCTTTGGGCTGGCATCCCCGTGCACCAGGGCTCGATGTGTCGCCGCCGTGCGACGCTCGAGCTCGAGCAGGCGCGGGCGCAAGTCGGGGTGGACTTCGCTCGTGGCAACGAGATACGGCTCGAGGCGAATGGCGTGGAAGATCACGTCCGTCGCAAAACGCTTCGCGACTTCCGGGTCACCCGCCGTCGCCGCATGAATCGCTGCCAGTGCCGCGCCGACCTTCGCGGCGAACGCCGCGTCCGTGACACCGTCGTGCAAAAGCGACTTCCAAACCGGCGCTTCGATACATTCCATGGCGAAAACGCCCGCTTCATCGTCCCAGGCGAGCACATGCGGCGCGGCGCTCGGCACGATGCCAGCGGCTGTCTGCAGCCATTGCCGCTCATAGCGATTGCGCTCAATCGGCGCTTCCCAAAGCTTCGCCACACGAAGACGCGGCAGAGCGCGTTTCACGCAGATCGGGCCACTTGCCAGCTCCACGCGCCAAATGTCCGAGGAAACGCCGCCGGAGAGCGTTTCAACGCGAAGCGGCGCACCGAGACCGGCGCGCGCGAGGAAGCGCTCGAGCTCGCTAGGGCGCAAGGCGCACGAGGCGCCAGCCGTGCGCCTCGAGCGTAAAGACGAGGCGATCGTGCAGCCGGTCGGCGCGCCCTTGCCAGAACTCGATCGCGCGCGGGCGCACGCGGTAGCCGCCCCAATGCGGCGGGCGGGGCGGCGAATCGCCATAGCGCTCGCGCGCCGCGTGCGCGGCGCGCTCGAGCGTTCCGCGATCAGGAACGATCTCGCTTTGCGGCGAGGCCCACGCGGATAGCCGCGCGCCGAGCGGCCGGGTGGAGAAGTAAGCATCGGACTCGTCAGCCGAAACCCGCTCGACGGCGCCGTCGATGCGCACCTGGCGCTCGAGCTGTGACCACATGAAAACGAGGCAGGCGCTCCTATGCGCTTCCAGCTCGAGTGCCTTGCGGCTCTGATAGTTCGTAAAGAAGGTGAAGCCGCCCTGCTCGATGCCTTTCAGGAGCACGATGCGCGCCGACGGTGCGCCGTGCGCATCGACGGTCGCGAGCGTCATGGCGTTCGCGAGTGGCACGCCGGCGCGCAGCGCTTCGTCGAACCAGCGCGCGAATTGGGCGATCGGATCGCGATCGATATCGGCTTCCGCGAGTCCCGCGCGCATGTATTCCTGGCGCAGATCGGCGATCTTCATAGGGGGATTGTAAGGTCGGAAAAAGCAACGCCCGAGGGAAATCGGCGTCTTCTCCCTCGGAAAGTCGTTGACACGCTGGCTTTGATTCGGCATCTTCTCGACCACCGCTTGAGAAGGCGGCGATTTCCGGGATCGAATCCAGCCAACAGATCAGCGAACGTTCAGAGGAGAAACTAGATGGCGAAGAAGAAAGCGAAGAAGGCGGCGGGCAAGAAGCGCAAACCGAATGCCGCCTTCATGAAGCCGATGACCCCGACCGGCCCGCTCGCGGCGGTCGTGGGCTCGAGCGGCATGCCGCGTACCGAGGTGACGAAGAAAATCTGGGCCTACATCAAGAGAAACGGGCTCCAGGACAAGAAAAACAAGCGCATGATCAACGCCGACGAGAAGCTGAAGCCCGTCTTCAGCGGCAAGGGCCAGGTGTCGATGTTCGAGATGACCAAGCTGGTCTCGAAGCACCTGAAATAACGGTTACCAGGGGAGGAGAGAGGAAAAGGCCGGGCCGCGTCCCGGCCTTTTTCATTGGTGATACGAGGTGACGCGCTCGACTTCGTTCCTCGAGCCGAGGATCACCGGCACCTTCTGGTGGAGCGCGGTGGGCTGGATGTCGAGGATTCTCGCTCTGCCGTCGGTCGCGGCGCCGCCCGCCTGCTCGATGATGAAGGACATCGGGTTCGCCTCGTACATGAGACGCAGGCGCCCTTCCTTCTGCTTCGAATCGCGCGGGTACATGAAGATGCCGCCGCGCGAGAGCACGCGAAAGACGTCCGCCACCATCGAGGCCACCCAGCGCATGTTGAAGTCCTTGCCGCGCGGGCCCTCGGTCCCCGCGAGGCACTCCTCGATATAGCGCTTCACCGGCGGCTCCCAGCGGCGCATGTTGGATGCGTTGATCGCGAATTCGGCGGTATCGGCCGGAATGCGGATCTCCGGATGCGTGAGGACGAAGGTATAGGTCTCACGATCTAGCGTGAAGGCATGCACGCCGTCGCCCACCGTAAGAATGAACACCGTGGTCGGACCGTAAACCGCGAAGCCCGCGGCCACCTGGCGATTGCCCGGCTGCAGAAAGGCGGGCTCGGCGGGCTCGCAGTATTTCCCCTCGGGCGTCTTCGGACAGCGCAACACCGAGAAAATCGTCCCGACGGAGATATTCACATCGATGTTCGACGAGCCGTCGAGAGGATCGATGAGCAGCAGATATTCGCCGCGCTTGTAAGGCTCGGTGATCGGGACCGGCTTTTCTTCCTCTTCGGAGGCGAACGCGGCGAGGTTGCCGCCCCAGACGTTCGCTTCGAGCAGGATCTCGTTCGAGAGGACATCGAGCTTCTTCTGCACCTCGCCGTGCACATTGCTCGTTGAGGCGCCGAGCGGGCCATCGGCGAGCGCCCCCTTGTTGACTCGCGTGCTGATCGCCTTGCATGCGCGCGCGATCGTCTCTAACAGAAGCCGCAGGTCGGCGTTAATGAGGTTGGATTGCTGCCGGCCGACGAGGAACTGCGTAAGCGTGACGCGCCGCATCTCGGCGGCGATTCTATCAGCCTCGCCGTTTCGCGAACCACGCGCCGCCGAGCAGCAATAGCGAGATGAGCGCGAACACCGGCGTCATGCCGAGCGCGGCGGAAATGGCGCCCGAGGCGAGCGGAATGAAGGTCTGGCTGCAGTTCAGCATCGTCGTGCGAATGCCGACCGCCTCGCCTTGGCGGCCCGGCGGAGAGGCTTCGTAGAGCGCCGCCATGATGACGGGCTGCGAGGCGCCGAGTCCGAGGCCAAGGACGAACGAGAGCGCCATGAGGAGCGGCACGCTCTGCACCCACGGGAAAAGGAGATAGGCGAGCCCGGCTACGGTCATCGCCGAGCCGATGAGCAGCCACTGGCGCAGATGCCGGACGAGCTGCGTGAGCAACGCCCGTACGACGAAGGTCGCCACGGCGAACGACGACATGATCGTGCCGATGGTGCTCGGCGAAAGGCCGATGCGCGAGCCATAGAGCGGCATGAGGAAGCTGTAGATGTCCCAGCCGATGTTGAGGAGGCCGCTCGCGATCAGCGTATGGCGCAAGAGCGGCAGCCGCAGGAGCGCCATCACGCCGCCGGCGCGCTCGCGCGCCACATGCGCCGGCCGCGGCAGCGGTTGCTTGCGCAGGGCGACGAGGACGAGCGCCACCACCGGAAGCGTTGCGAGCGTGAGCATCGCGCCGGCGTGCCCGAAGGTCTCGATGGCGAAGCCCGCAATCAGCGGACCGATCGAATTGGAAATGGAAAAGCCGAGCGCCAGCCATGAGAAGGTGACCGCGCGCTGCTCGGGCGTGCCATAGGCGCCGAAGACGCTGTTCATGGCGATGTGCAGCAGCATGAACGAGGTGCCGATCAGCGGCGTCGAGACGTAGAGCACGGCGAGCGACGGGAAGAAAAATGGCAGCGCCGCGCCGGTCGCGAGCACCGCGAGTCCGAACATCACCGGCCGGCGCGGGCCAAGCCGGTCGATGAGGCGCCCGGCCGTCACCGACAGGAACATCGGCACCACCGCGAAGAGGGCGACGAGCGCGCCCACGGTGTAGGCGGGAGCGCCGAGCTCGAGCGCAAAAAGCGTCGTGGTCATCCGGCTGCCGACGAAGCAGAGATGCCCGAGCGCGTTCAGCACGATGAAGTACGCGATTTCCACGCTTTACTTACCCGTCCAGACGGTCATGGCAACGCCCGCGCAGGTAACGGCGATGCCGGCGATGGTGAGCGCGCTTGGCACGACGCCGAAAAATACGAGCTCGGCGAGGACAGCGAAGATGGGCGGCAAGTACATGAGGCTCGTCACGCGCGTCGCCTCGCCATGGCGCATGAGCACATGCAAGGCGCTCACCGCGAGGAACGAGGCGAAGATCACGAGGAACGCGATCGCCCCCATGAGCGCCCAGGTCCAATGCACGGCGAAGCCCTCCACGGCGACGGCAAGCGGCGCGAGCACGGCCGCGCTCACGGCGAACTGGATCACCGCCGCGGCTTTCAGGTCGATGTGCGGGGCGAAAGTGCGCTGATAGAGCGTCGCGGCCGTGACGCCCAGCACCGCGATCACGGTCGCGGCGAAGCTGCCGGCGGTGACTTCGCGGATGTCGATCTTGTGCCAGACGACGAGCGCCACGCCGGCGAGCCCGATGGCGACGCCGGCCCACTGGCCCGGCGCAAGCCGTGCGTTCAGCCAGCGCGCGGCGATGATCGCGGTGAGAAGCGGCTGCGTCGAGATGACGAGCGCCGTGACGCCGGCGGACATGCCGAGATACTGCGCATAGTGGCTCGCGCCGAGCTGCACCGCGTGCATGAGGAGACCCGCGATGGCGACATGGCCCAGGTCCGCGCGCGTCTGCGGCCAGCGCGGCCGCCAGAGCGCCACCACCGGCGCGAGGCAAAGCAGGCCGAAGGAAAAGCGCAGCGTGAGGAAGGTGAAAGGCGCCGCGTAGCCGAGGCCGAGTTTCGTCGCCACATAGCCCGTGCCCCACACCGCTACGAAATACCACGCGAGGAGGGCCGAAGTTAACGGGGTCAGATTGCCATTTCCCGACGAGCGCGGATTCTATCGTCTGCGCATGTAGGAAGCTCGTCGGACCGGCCTGCGCGCTCGCTGCATAGCGCGCGACGATTTATGCGCGCGAAGCAGCGCGCCGGCCTAAAAACGCCGCTTAGGCGCCGGCCTGGAGCGGGGCCGCCTGCAGCGCGGCGATGCGCGCCTCGATCGGCGGATGCGTGGCGAAGATCTGCGCGAGACGCGACTCGCTCGAGATGCCGAAGGCCTTGACCGAATCCGGCAAATCCCCCGACTGCAACCCGCCGAGGCGCGCGAGAGCGGCGATCATCGGCCGCGGGGAGCCGAGCAGGTTCGCCGAGCCGCGGTCGGCGCGGAATTCACGATAACGCGAGAACCAGGCGACGATCGCCGAGGCGAGGATGCCGAAAACGAGCTGGCACACCATCACCGTCATATAGAAGCCCATGCCTGCCCCTCGCTCGGAGCGGAACACCGCGCGGTCGATGATATAGCCGACGACGCGCGAGAGGAAGAAGACGAAGGTGTTCAGCACGCCCTGGATCAGGGTGAGGGTCACCATGTCGCCGTTTGCGACGTGGCTCACCTCGTGGCCGAGCACCGCCTCGACTTCGTCACGGCTCATCGATTGCACAAGCCCGCTCGAAACCGCAACGAGCGCCGAGTCGCGGAAGGCGCCCGTGGCAAACGCGTTGGGCGGACCGTCGTAGAGGGCGACTTCGGGCCTGCCGATGCCCGCGCTGTCCGCGAGCTTGTGCACCGTCTGCACGAGAAAGTACTCGGTTGTGCCTTCGGAGCCGTCGATGGTCTGCGCGCCGACCGACATCTTCGCCATCCATTTCGAGATGAGAAGCGAGATGAAGGCGCCGCCGAAGCCGAAAATTGCCGAGAGCCACAGGAGCGCGCCGTAGTTGATGCCGTTCGCCATGAGCCAGCGATCGACACCGAGCACGCTGACAACGATCGATAGCACCAGCATCACTGCGACGTTGGTGGCGATGAGGAGGAGGACCCGCTTCATAGATGTGCTTATTCTCCTTCGGGCGCTAAATGCGGCCGGATTGTACGGTTTTCAAGACCGCCCGCGCGCCTTTCTCGGCGATCACGTAAGTCGGCGCATTGGTGTTTCCGGACGTGATGCGTGGAAACACCGAGGCATCGATGACCCGCAGGCGCTCGAGCCCGTGCACGCGCAGCTCATCGTCGACTACGGCCATTGGATCGCGCCCCATCTTGCAGGTTCCAACGGGATGGAAGATGGTCGTTCCGAGCTCTCCGGCGGCGCGCGCCAACTCATTGTCCTCTGTAATGGATGCGCCGGGCCGGTATTCCTCGGGCTGGTACTTGCCGAGCGCCTTGGCCGCCATGATGCGCCGTGTGAAGCGCATCGCCTGCACGGCGACTCTGCGGTCTTCCTCGCTCGCGAGATAGTTGAGCCGTATCTCCGGGTGCTCGTGCGGATCGCGCGAGCGCACGCGCACCCAGCCGCGCGAGGCGGGCCGGAGGTTGCAGACGCTCGGGGTGATCGCCGGGAAGTTGTGCAGCGGATCGCCGAACTTGTCGAGCGAGAGCGGCTGCACATGCCATTCGATATTCGGCGTCGGCTGCGACGGATCGCTCCTCGCGAACGCGCCCGCCTGCGAAGGCGGCATGGTGAGCGGTCCGGTGCGGAAAAGAAAATATTCCGCCGCCATGGCGGCTTTCCCGAGCCAGCTATTGGCGACGCCGTTCAGCGTGCGCACGTTCTTCACCTTGTACTGCAGGCGGATTTGCAGATGGTCCTGGAGGTTCTCGCCGACGCCGCGCAGGGCGTGAATTACCGGTAGTTGCAGCCGCTCGAGGAGCGGCGCCGGGCCGATGCCCGAGAGCTGCAGGAGCTGCGGCGAGCCGATGGCGCCCGCCGCGAGCAGTGTTTCGGCATGTGCGCCCGCAAAGAGCGCTTCGCCGCCACGCAGGAATTCCACGCCCGTCGCGCGCCGCCCCTCCATCCGTACGCGGGTCGCGTGGGCGTCGGTCAGCACGGTCAGGTTGGCGCGCTCGAGTACCGGGCGCAAAAAGGCGTTGGTCGCGCTCCAGCGCCTTCCCCGCTTCTGGTTCATCTGGAAGTAGGCGCAGCCCGAGTTGTCGCCGTTGTTGAACACCTTGATACTCGGGATGCCGCATTCGGCGGCAGCCTCCTGAAAGGCGTCGATGATTTCCCAGCGAACGCGCGGGTCTTCGATGCGCACTTCACCGCCCGCACCATAGCCGTCCACCGCGCCGTGCTCGTAGTCTTCGAGCGAGCGAAAGATCGGCAGCACCTCCTCCCAGCTCCAGCCGCGGTTGCCAAGCGACGACCAGTGGTCCCAGTCCTCTTTCTGGCCGCGCATATAGATCATGGCGTTGATCGACGAGCAGCCGCCGAGAACGCGTCCGCGCGCATAGTGGACCGAACGGCCGGCGAGGAACTCATCCGGCTCGGTCCGGTAGCACCAGTCCGTGCGCGGGTTGGCGATTGTGTAGAGATAGCCCACCGGGATGGGGATCCAGAAGTAGTTGTCGTGCCCGCCCGCCTCGAGGAGCAGCACGCGGCTCGCCGGATCGCGCGACAGGCGATTGGCGAGCAGGCAGCCGGCGCTGCCGGCGCCGACGATCACATACTCAAAGCGGCCAAACTCGCGCACGCGGCGTATTCTATTTTGCGTGAACCAGCTGATCCGCTTCTGCGAAAGCCACGACGGGACGCGCATCGCTTATGCCGTGACCGGCGAGGGACCGCCGCTCGTCAAGGCGCCGCACTGGCTCACACACCTCGAGTACGAGTACTCGAGCCCGCTATGGCGGCCCTGGATCGAGGCGTTGTCGGCCGAGCATACGCTGCTGCGCATGGATGAGCGCGCTTGCGGCCTGTCCGACTGGGAGGTGCCGGAGATCTCCTTCGAGGCGTGGGTACGCGACCTGGAAGCCGTCGCCGATGCCGCCGGCTTCGAGCGCTTCGCGCTCCTCGGCATGTCGCAAGGCGCCTCGATCAGCATCGAGTACGCGGTGCGCCACCCCGAGCGCGTGTCGCATCTCGTGATCGTCGGCGGCTATCTGCGCGGCTGGATGAAGCGCGATCTGCCGCCCGAGCGCGCGGCCGAGCTCGAGGCGCAGCTGAAGCTCGTCGAGGTCGGCTGGGGGCGCGACGATCCGTCCTATCGCAACATGTTCTCGACGCAATTCGTGCCCGGTGCGACGCTCGAGCAGATGAATTCGCTCTCGGAGCTGCAGCGCGTGTCGGCTTCGCCGCAGAACGCGGTGCGCATCATCCGCTCGTTCTTCGCCATCGACGTGCGCGCATCGGCGCCGAAAGTGAAGTGCCCGACGCTCGTCGTGCATGGCCGGGGCGATCGGCGCGCACCGTTCGAGGAGGGGCGGCTTGTGGCGCGGCTCATCCCGGGCTCCGAGCTCGTGCCCCTCGACACGAATAATCACATCCTGCTCGCGCAGGAGCCCGCGTTCGAGCAGTTCTTCGAGGAGCTGCGCCGCTTCGTGCCGCGGGGAGCCGGCGCCGCCGCGCACCGCGCGCGAGGAGCCGGCACAGTTCAGGCAGCGCCTCGCGGCGATTCTCTCCGCCGATGCCGAGGGCTACTCGCGCCTCATGGCGCGCGACGAGCACGCCACCGTGGCGGCGCTCGAAGCGGCGCGCGGGGTATTCCGCGCCGAGATCGAGCGCAACGCGGGGCGCGTCGTGGACATGGCCGGCGATTCGGTGCTCGCGCTCTTCGATACCGCGAGCGGCGCCGTGACGGCGGCGCTCGGCGCGCAACAGAAGCTCGCCGCCGGTGCGCTTCGCTTTCGCATCGGCGTGCATCTGGGCGACGTGATCGAGAAGAGCGACGGCACCATTTACGGCGACGGCGTCAATATTGCGGCGCGTCTGCAGGCGCTCGCCGCGGCGGGCGGCGTCACCGTATCGGACGCGGTGCGAGGCTCGGTCAAGCAGCGCGTGCCGGCCACGTTCGACGACCAGGGCGAGCAGCAAGTCAAGAACATTCCCGACCCGGTTCGCGCCTACCGCGTGCGGCTCAACTAGGTCGCGGGCAGCAGCCGGCTGCGCAGGCGATAGAGCCAGTCGGTGAGGGCAGGAATGCGGTAGCCGGCCGCCGCGGCTTTTGCTTCGGTCGCCGCCGCGTTGTAGGGGACGCGCAGGAATTCCACCGTCCACGCGTTGCTATCAAAAAGCGCGCACTCGGCAAGGCGCTCGCTGCGTTTACGCTGCGCGTCGACGGAACCCGCGTTGACGAAGTACCGGCGCTCGCGCGAGAGCGCGCTCGGCCGATCGAGCGGGAGCTCGCGCACTTCGCCGCCGGTCACCTCGTAGATTTTCTGATCGTGGCTGTGGCCGAAGAAGCAAACGCGCGCGCTGGGAAAGTCGGCGCGAAGCAGCTCGGCGTTCCGCCGGATGTGGCTCGCGCTCGTCATGTAGAGCTGGACATCGCGCACACCGCCGTGAACGAGCGCGATTTCCTCCGCAACGAGGGCGCGCGAAGGCAGGCTGCAGAGCCAGGCGGCCGAATGCGCGCTCAGGCGCCGCCGGGTGCGGCCGAGCGAATAGCGCGCTTTGTTCGAGCAGCGCTCGAAGCCGAGGCGCCCGGTGGCGATGAGATCGTGGTTGCCCGCGATGACGGTAGCGGCGCGTTGGCGCGGGAGCGCCACGCATTCGTCCGGATCGGCGTTATAGCCGACGACATCGCCGACGCAAAGTAGCTTCTGCGCCCCTCGCGCCGCGAGCGCCGCGAGCACCGCCTCGAGCGCCTCGCGGTTCGCGTGGATGTCGCCTAGGACGCCGTAGAGAGCCATCGTCGTACGCGCCGGGTAAGGCGCGGTAGAAGCGTGGGCGCGGCTTCGCGCAGCCCGACGAGCGCGGGCAGCGGATCGCGCCAGGAGAGAAGGTCGTAGACCTTCGGCGCTGCCATTAGCGAGCGAAGCCAGGGCAGCAACCCGAGCTCGCTCGCGCGGAACGCCCGGTAGTCGAGATCCATCGCCAGCCAGCGATAAGTGGTGCGCGCCCTGATCGGCTCGGGGCGCGCGCCGCGCGTGAGATAGCCGTGGGCGATGGCCGCGAGATTAACGCCATTCTTCGCTCCGAGGTAATGCCAGAGGTTGTAGCGGGCGTTGATCTCGAGGAGATAGAAGCGGCCGCTCGTCGCGTGGCGCTTGAAGTCGATCTTGAACGGTCCTTTGAGACGCAGCTTCGCGACGATCTCGCGGCCGAGGCGCTCGAGCTCGTCATCGTGGGCGAGCTCGAGGTACGAGCTATCGCCGGTCAGCGCCGGATAGGTACGGATCTTCCGGCCGATGAAGGACGCGAGGAGCACGCCGTTCTCGTCGGCGAAGCCGTGAAACGACCAGAGCGCGCGGTCCTCGCCCGGCACGTATTCCTGGAAAGCGAGCGCTTCGCGCAGGCGCGCGACCTGGGCGTTCTGCTTCGCCGCCCGACCGCTCGAGAATATGCGCGCCTTGCCGACGCCGCCGAAGAGCTTCGCATGGATGGGCGAGGCGGCCCAATCGGTCTTGACGCGCGGCTTGACGAGCACCGGGGCCTCGAACGCCTCGAGCGTTTCCCAGTCGAGGCGCTGGGGTACGGGCAGGCCGCGGCGCTCCCCGAGCGCCTGGAAAAGCGCTTTGCTATGCAATGCGCGCGCGAGCGGCGGCTCGTTGACGAGGAACGCGTAGCGGGCGGAGAGCGCCGTGCGGAAATCCTGGACGATGCCGAGAACGTCGTCGTCGCCGTAGAAAAGCGGCGGCCGCTCCCCGAGCGCTTGCATGAGCTCTTCCCCCACGCGCAGCAGGCGCTCGACCACGGCTTCGCGCTGCGCCACGGGCGGCAGCGGGCAGCGGCCGATGACATAGCGCGACGACATCGCCGGCGTATAGGGCGCGCTCGAGGCGATGATCACCGGGATGCCGCCAAGACCGAGTGCGCGCGCGAGGTTGATGCCGCCCAGAAGCATGGCGGGCGGGCGCGCGCGATCGAGCGAGCGCCGAGCGAGCTCGAGATACGCGCTCACGGCAGCAATTTCGGCGGCGGCTCGCGATACAGACGGGCCTTCCAGGTGGGAAGCCAGATGCGGCGCA
>JBHELS010000105.1:0-5576 GCA_046263015.1 Burkholderiales bacterium
GGCCGCGTCGAAGCCTTGCACCATCATCGTCGCGAGCGCCTTGGTCTGCGCAGGCAGTCGCTGGCGCGCGAGAAAGCGAGCGAACGACGTATCGCGCTCGAGGCTGCTCGCCTCCTGCACCGCGCGCTGCGCGGCGGCGAACGCATCGATTCGCTCCAGGCGGCCGGCGCTGAGCGCGCGCTGCTCGCGCGTCGACGCGGTGGACCCCAGTCCGGCGCGCTCGAGGAACGAGTGCGTCACCTTTGCTTCGCCGTGGATGAACTCCGCGCCGAGCTCGACCGGGATGTCGAGCCCCGAGATGCGCCGCGTCCAGCAACGCCCCCCGACGCGCTCGCGCGCTTCGAGCACGAGCACCGAGCGCCCCGCGCGCGTCAGCTCATCCGCGGCAGCAAGCCCGGCCGCGCCTGCCCCGATGACGACGAATTCGGGGTCAGGCACCGAATGCAAGAGCTATTGGACCTTGACGCCGGTTTTCGCGACGACGTCTTTCCAGAGCGCGATCTCTTTCTTGATCTGCTCGCCGAAGCGCGCCGCGTCGCCCCCCGCGGGCGCGACGCCGTCGGTCTCGAGCTGCTTCGCGGTCTCCGGGCGTTGCAGCATCTTGTTCACTTCGGCATTGATGCGCTCGACCACCGGCGCGGGCAGCCCCTTCGGGCCGATCAAGCCGTGCCAAAGAGCGACGTCGAAGCCGGGTACACCGGACTCGGCGATCGTCGGAACTTCCGGCTCGGCCGCCAAGCGCTTCGCGGTGGTGACGGCGATGGCGCGCAAGCGGCCCGACTTCACGTGGGGCAGCGCGGTCGCGGTGCTGCTGAAAATGATGTCGGTCTGGCCCGCGACCGTATCGGTGAGCGCAGGCCCCGTGCCCTTATAGGGAACGTGATTGAGCTTCACGCCTGCGCGCGACTGGAAGAGCTCGACCACCATGTGCGTGATGCTGCCCTGGCCGGCGGAGGCGAAGTTGATCGTGCCGGGCTTTTGCTTCGCGAGCGCGATCAGTTCCTGCATGGTCTTCGCCGGGAACTTGGGATTGGCGACCACGATCATAGGGCCTTGCGAGATCTGCACGACGGGCGTGATGTCGGCGAGCGGGTCGTACTTAAGCGGATAGAGCGCCCCATTCACGGTATAGCTTGAGGCGATAAGCGTCAGCGTGTAGCCGTCGGGCTTCGCCTTAACACCTTGCTCGATGCCGAGAAGGCCACCTGCGCCCGGCCGGTTCTCGACGATCACTTGCGAACCGAGCGCATCGCTCAAGCGCTGCGCGGTGAAGCGCGCGATGAAATCCGAGCCGCCGCCCGGCGCGAAGGGCACGATGATCTGCACCGGCTTCGTCGGATACTTCTGCGCGAGCGCAGGCAGCGCCGCAGCGGCGCCGAGCGCGAGCGCCAGCAAATGTTTTGACCGCAGCATGGTTTTGCTCCTTGGGCTTGTGCGAGAATCGCGCGCCCCGGAATTCGGGGTCGGGGCCTTAATTATTGCTGAAAAGCGTGGCGGGCCCGATCGCAGCTGCAGCTCATCAGTCCGATGATCAAGATCGAAAACCTGGTGAAAGCTTTTGGGCCGAAACGCGCCGTGGACGGCATTTCGTTCACCGTCGAGCGCGGCGAGGTGCTCGGCTTTCTCGGCCCGAACGGCGCCGGCAAGTCGACCACCATGCGCATGATCACGGGTTTCATGCCGCCCTCGGCCGGCACGATCACGGTCGGCGGCTTCGACGTCGCCGAGTCGGCGATCGAAGCGAAGCGGCTGGTGGGCTACCTGCCCGAGAACGCGGCCTCGTATCCCGACATGACGGTCGAGGGGTTCCTTAAGTTCGTCGCCGAGCTGCGCGGTCTTTCCGGCGATGCCAAGAAGAAGGCCGTGCGGCGCGTGATCGAGATCTGCTTCCTCGATTCGGTGCTGCACCAGTCGATCGACACCCTTTCGAAGGGCTACAAGCACCGCACCTGCCTTGCCCAGGCGTTGATCCACGACCCGCAGGTGCTGATCATGGATGAGCCGACCGACGGCCTCGATCCGAACCAGAAGCACGAGGTGCGCAATCTGATCCGCAAGCTCGGCGCGAATAAAGCGATCATCTTCTCCACCCACATCCTCGAAGAGGTGGACGCGGCGTGCACGCGCGCCATCATCATCGACCGCGGCAAGATCGTCGCGAACGGCACGCCGGAGGAGCTGCGCAACATGTCGGAGCTCGCGGGCGCCGTCACTTTGCAGGCGCGCGGCGCCACTGCGGAGCGCCTGGCACCGCTGGGACGTGTCGAGAAGCTGAATGGCGCATTCCGCATCTATCCGAAGGACAAGGCGCGCGTCGGGCAGCTTGCCCAAGAGGTGGTCGAGCTCGTGAACATCCACGGCTGGAAAGTGGAAGGCATGTACAGCGAGCGCGGGGAGCTCGACGAGGTGTTTCGCCGCATCACGCTTCCCGACACGGTCAAGAAATGAGCGTCATCTGGACCATCACGAAGCGCGAGCTGGTCGCGTATTTCACGAGCCCCGTGGCGTACGTCTTTCTCGTCATCTTTCTCCTCCTTACCGGCTTTTTCACCTTCACCGCGGGCAATTTCTTCGAGCGCGGTGAAGCGAGCCTCGCGAGCTTCTTCGGCTGGCATCCGTGGGTCTATCTGGTCCTCGTTCCGGCGGTCGGCATGCGCGTCTGGGCGGAAGAACGTCGCTCCGGCACGATGGAGCTTCTTCTCACCATGCCGGTTGCGACCTGGCAGGCGATCGTCGCCAAGTTCCTCGCGAGCTGGATCTTCCTCGGCGTCGCCCTCCTCCTCACCTTCCCGGCGGTGATCACGGTCAATGTGCTGGGCGAGCCGGATAACGGCATCATCTTCGCGGGCTACCTCGGCAGCTTTTTTCTCGCCGGCGCCTATCTCGCCATCACCTGCATGACGTCGGCGATGACGCGAAACCAGGTGGTGGCGTTCATCCTCTCGGTGGTGATCTGCCTTTTCTTCATCCTCGCGGGCTTCAACCCGGTGACTGATCTCCTCGCCCGCTGGGCGAACCCGGCGGTTGTCGATACGGTGGCCGCATTTTCCGTCGTCACGCACTTCGACGGCTTCCAGCGCGGCGTGATCGACACGCGCGACCTGATCTTTTTCCTCTCGGTCATCGGCTACGCCCTTTTTGCGACCGGCGTCATCATCCGCGGGCATCGCGCAGGCTGACATGGAACGAAAGAAGTACGACCACCTGATTTACTCGGCGATCGGCCTGGTCGCGCTTGCCTTGGTGCTCGTCGCCGTCAACTACCTTATCTCGCGGGTGCCGGCGCGCGCCGATCTCACCGACGGCAAGCTCTACACGCTCTCCGACGGGACGAAGAAGCTCCTGCGCAATCTGCAGGCGCCGGTGAAGGTGAAGCTCTACGTCTCGCAAGGCGAGAGCGTGCCGGTGCCGCTGCGCAGTTTCGCGCAGCGCGTCGAGGATCTGGTGCGCGAGTTCAAGTCGGTCGCCGGCTCGAACCTCGTCATCGAGCGCTACAACCCGCGCCCTGATTCCGAAGAGGAGGATGCCGCGCAGCTCGACGGCATCGAATCGCAGCAGCTCGTCTCGGGCGAGCAGTTCTACCTCGGTGCGACGGTGAGCCAGCTCGACCGCAAGCAGACGCTCGCCGCCATCAACCCGCAGCGCGAGCGGCTTCTCGAATACGACCTGGTGCGCGCCATCGCGCGCGTCGGCACTAACGAGCGGCCGAAGATCGGGCTGATGGCGGGCCTGCCGGTGATGGGCGAGAAGTTCAACCCTTTCACGCGGCAGAGCTCCGATCCGTGGGTGCTCGCCGGCGAGCTGAAGCGCGAGTTCGACGTGAAGGAAGTGCCGATCAGCGCAAAGGAGATCGACAAGGACGTGAACGTCCTTCTCCTCATCCATCCGCGCGACATGGCGCCAGAGCAGGAGTACGCGCTCGATCAGTTCGTGCTTCGCGGCGGCAAGCTCATCGCCTTCGTCGATCCCTACGCGTACTTTGACCAGGCGCCGCAGATGCCCGGCGTGCCGCCGATGCCGTCGAGCTCGAGCCTGCCGCTGCTCTTCAAGGCTTGGGGCGTCGAGTACGACCCGAACAAGGTCATCTCCGACGTGGTATTCGGCTCGGGCGGCGGTGCGCGCTATACGCCGACCGTGCTTTCACTCAACCGCACCGCTTTCTCGCGCGACGATGTGGTGACCGCTTCGATCGAAACGCTGCTCTATGCCTTCGGCGGTGCTTTCCAGGTAAAGCCCGCTGAAGGACTGAAAGTGAGCGAGCTCGTCCACAGCTCGCCCAACTCGATGCTGGTCGACAACGCCGAGGCGACGAAGTCCGGCGACCAGGCAACGCGCAGCTTCAAGCCGGGCGGCAAGCCGCTCCCGCTCGCGGTGCGGCTAACCGGCAAGTTCAAGACGGCATTTCCCGAAGGATTGAAAGGCGACAAGGACAAGCCGGTCGCCGGCACGCCGGCATTGCGCGAGAGCACGAACGAGAACTCGGTGATCCTCGTCGCCGACGTCGACATGCTCGCCGACGGCGCCGCGGTGGACATTCAGGAGATGTTCGGCCGCAAGATCGTCGTGCCCTCGAACGGCAACCTCGCCTTTGCCCTCGGCATGGTGGAGCAATTCGCCGCCGGCGAGGACCTGATCTCGCTCAGGAGCCGGGCGAGCGCCTTTCGCCCGCTCACCGTCGTACGAGAGCTCGAAGCCGACGCGCAGAAGCAGTATTTCGGCAAGATCCAGGCGCTCGAAGACGAGCTGCAGAAGACCAACGCCAAGCTCCAGGAGCTGCAGAAAGCGCAAGGCTCCGCCGCCAAGGGCGGCCAGATCGTGAGCGCCGAGCAGCAAGCGGAGCTCGAGCGCTTCAGAAAGCGCGTCGCCGAGACGCGCCTCGAGCTGAAGGAAGTGCGCAAGAACCTGCGGCAGGACGCCGAAGCGCTCACCTTCTGGACGAAGATCGTCAACATCGCGCTGATGCCCGTGCTGGTCGCGCTCTTTGGCCTCGGCATTGCCCTCATCCGCCGCCGGCGCACGAGGGCCGCGTGAACGCGCGCATCGCACTCGCGCTCGTCGTCATGTTGGCCGTGATCGGCGGCGCCGCGCTCGTCTATAACTACAAGGAGCGGACCGAGCGTGCGGACAACGTCGCGACGCTCGGCCGAGCGCTCGTCGAGGACCTCCAGGCCGCGGACATCGCCACCATCAAGATCGTCGAGCCCAAGGCGACGCTGACGCTCAGGCGCGGCGAGGACGGCTGGGTGATCGTCGAGCGCAAGAACTTTCCGGCCGATATTTCCAAGGTGCGCGAGTTCGTGCTGAAGGTGATCAGTCTCAAGATCGGCCAGAGCGAGCCGATCGGCGAGAAGGACCGCGCGCGCCTCAACCTCGATGCGAGCGCGACGCAGGTCGAATTCGCCGGCGCCGACGGCAAGCGGCTCGCAACCCTGACGGTCGGAAAGAAATACTTCAAGCGCGAGGTGGAAAATCCCGAAAAGGCGACCGCCGACGGACGCTTCATCGCGCTGCCAAGCGATGCGAGCACGGTTTACATCGTCTCCGACCCCCTGACGCAGGCGACGGCGAAGAGCGCC
>JBHELS010000106.1:0-7541 GCA_046263015.1 Burkholderiales bacterium
TGCGCAAGGTGGAGGCGATCGTGCGTGAGGAGATGAACCGCGCCGGCGCTATGGAACTCGCAATGCCGGTCGTGCAGCCAGCGGAGCTTTGGCAGGAGTCGGGCCGCTGGCAAGCATACGGTCCCGAGCTGCTGCGGTTTCGCGATCGACACGAGCGCGACTTCGTCATCCAGCCCACGTCGGAGGAGGTGATTACCGAGCTCGCGCGCACCGAGCTGAAGAGCTACCGGCGGCTGCCCGCGCACTTCTACCAGATCCAGACCAAGTTCCGCGACGAGCGCCGGCCCCGCTTCGGCATCATGCGCGGGCGGGAATTCGTCATGAAGGACGGCTATTCTTTTCACGCCGACATGGCCGACCTCGAGCGCGAATACCAGAACATGTACGACACGTATACGCGCATCTTTACCCGCTTGGGACTCAAGTTCCGCGCCGTCGCCGCGGACACCGGCGCGATCGGCGGCACCGGCTCGCACGAGTTCCACGTGCTCGCGGAATCGGGCGAGGACGCGATCGCCTTTTGCCCTCAATCGGGCTATGCGGCGAACGTCGAGCTCGCGGAGGCGCTCGCGCCCGGGGCGCGGCCGGCCGCCAAGGAAACGATGCGCAAGGTGCCGACGCCTGGAAAAACCAAGTGCGAGGCGGTGGCCGAGCTCCTCGGCATCCCCCTCGAGCGCACGGTGAAAGCCGTCGCGCTGATGCACGATCGCGACTTCATCCTGCTTCTCGTGCGCGGCGACCATGATCTGAACGAAATAAAGGCGCAGAAGCTGATCGGCGCCTTCCGCTTCGCGACCGAAGCGGAGATCCGCGAGCACCTCGATTGCCCGGCGGGCTATATCGGCCCGGTCGGTGCGCGCGCGCGCGTCATCGCCGATCGCACCGTGGCGGCGATGGCGGACTTCGTCTGCGGGGCGAACGACGAGGGCTATCACCTGACCGGCGTGAACTGGGGCCGCGATTGTCCCGAGCCCGAGGTCGCCGACCTCCGCAACGTCCGCGCCGGGGACCCGAGTCCCGACGGCAAAGGCCGGCTCGAGATCGTGCGCGGCATCGAGGTCGGACACATTTTCCAGCTGCGCACCAAGTATTCCGAAGCGATGGGCGCGCGCTTCCTCGACGCAAGCGGCTTGGAAAAGCCCTTCGAGATGGGCTGCTACGGCATCGGCGTCACGCGCGTGGTCGCGGCCGCGATCGAGCAGAACCACGACGAGCGCGGCATCATCTTCCCCATGCGGATTGCGCCATTTAGCGTCTGCATCGTGCCGATCGGCATGCACAAGAGCGCGCGCGTAGCCGAGGCCGCCGAGCGGCTCTATGGCGAGCTTGGTGCCATGGGTATCGATGTGCTGCTCGACGATCGCGAGGAGCGGCCCGGAGTGCTTTTCGCCGACATGGATCTGATCGGCATCCCGCACCGCATCGTGCTCTCCGAGCGCGGCCTCGCGGCCGGCAACGCCGAGTACAAGGCACGCCGCGACGAGAAGCCCGCCGATGTGCCGCTCGCCGAGGTGGCGCGCCATGTGCGCAGCCGCCTCGCGGCATGAGGCGCTTCGCCGCCCTTTTCCTTCTCCTGCCGTTGCACGCTTTCGCGGGCGCGCAGCAGTACGAGCCCCTCGGCGACTCGGTGCGCGTGCGGCTTTCGCAGGCGGTCTCGGACCGCGCCGTCGCGGCAATGGCGTTTCGCTCAAGCGCGGACGCGCAGCGCTGGCTCGCGGACATGGACGCGCGCCTCGCGAAGCGGGTGCCCGACCGCAAGCAGCGCCTCGAGCTCCTGCGCACCGTGCATTACGAGGCGACACGCGCCCGGCTCGATCCGCAGCTCGTCCTCGGCGTGATCGAGGTCGAGAGCGGATTTCGCAAATACGCCGTGTCGCGGGCGGGCGCGCGCGGCTACATGCAGGTGATGCCGTTCTGGGTAAAGCTGATCGGCCAACCCGGCCACAATCTCTTCCACTTGCGCACCAATCTCGCCTACGGCTGCGCGATCCTGCGGTTCTACCTCGATATGGAGAAAGGCGACTACTTCCGCGCGCTCGGTCGCTACAACGGCTCGCTCGGCCAGCCGGAGTACCCGAACCTCGTGCTTTCCGCCTGGCGCGGGCGCTGGAAATACGACGGTCCCACCGCATGATCGGCACGCTGCTCGAGCGTAATCCGAAGCTCGCGAACTGGCTCTACGGGTTCACGCCGCCCGAGCGCGGCACGGTCGTGCTCGTGCACCGGCGCGTATACATCGTGCCCGCGCACCTCGGCTGGTTCTTCGTCTTGACGCTCCTTATTCTGCTCGTCGGGTCGATCAATTACGCCCTCTCGCTCGGCTTCGTCCTCACCTTCCTGCTTGCCGGACTTGGGCTTGCCGGCATGGTGCACACGGCGCGTAACCTCGCCGGCATGGCGCTCAGCGCCGGGCGCGCAGAGCCGGTGTTCGCAGGCGAGAAGGCTCAGTTTCGTCTTTACCTCGAGGCGCGCTCGGCCTTCGACCGGCCGTCGATCCTCGTTCGCCATGTGCGCTCGCGCGCGCAGATGGTGCTCGACGTGCCGGCCGCCGCGCTCGGCGAAGTGGTGCTCGGCGTGCCGGCAGAGCGGCGCGGCTGGCTGCCGCTCGGCCGCGTGATGCTCGAGACGCGCTTTCCCTTGGGCATGTTCCGCGCCTGGAGCTATGTCGAGCCGCAGGCGCGCTGCCTCGTCTATCCGCGCCCGGAGCGAAGCGCCCTGCCCGCGCCAAGCGCAGAAAACGCGAAGGGTAGGCTGCGCTCGCCGACGCCGGGCAACGATGACTACGCCGGTCTTCGCGCTTACCAACTGTCCGATTCGCCGCGGCATGTCGCCTGGAAGGCAGTCGCGAGAAACGAGGACATGTTCACCAAGCAGTTCACGGGCGAGGCCGCGGCTGAGCTCTGGCTCGAGTGGGCGCGGCTGCCCGCCGGGCTCGGCGTCGAACAGCGGCTTTCGCGGCTCACCGGCTGGGTGCTCGAAGCCGAGCGCTCCGGCGTGCACTACGCGCTGCGCCTTCCCGGTCTCGAAATCGGGCCGGGCCGCGGTGAAGCGCATCGCGGCGCCTGCCTGCAGGCGCTCGCGCTCCACGGCATCGCATGAAGGCGCCGGCACATCCGTTCGCACCCGAAGTGCGGCTTCTCACGCTGCGCGATCTCGTGTGGCTTTCGGGCTCGCTCGGCATCGTCATCGCGCCGCACGCGCTTCGCGCGCCGTGGTGGCTCGCGCTCCTCACCCTCTGCCTCTACGGCTGGCGCTTCTATTGCACGCTCAACCGCTCGCCGTTGCCCGCGCGCTGGCTGACGATCGGCATCGCGCTCGTCGGCATGCTCGGCGTCTGGGTCGAGTACCGCACGCTCTTCGGCCGACAGCCGGGCGTCTTTCTCCTCATGTTCTTCTCCGGCCTCAAGCTCCTCGAATCGCGCACGCATCGCGATGGCGCGATTGCGGCTTTTCTCGGCTACTTCCTCATCATCACCAACTTCCTCTATACGCAGTCGATCCCGACGGCGATCGCGATGTGCGCCGGCGTCTTCGCCATCACGGCGACGCTCGTCGGCTTCAGCGCGCCGGCGCGCCCGGTGCGCGCCAACCTGCGCACCGCCGGCGTTCTGCTCGCGCATGCGGCGCCAGCGGCCGTGGCGCTCTTTCTCCTTTTCCCGCGGGTGCACGGCCCGCTCTGGGGCATGCCGCAGGATGCCTACTCCGGCATGACCGGCCTCTCGGAGACGATGACGCCTGGGAATCTCGCGCAGCTCGCGCTATCCGACGCGATCGCCTTCCGCGCCTCGTTCGAGGGGACACCGCCGCCCGCCGTGGAGCGCTACTGGCGAGGCCCGGTCCTGTGGGATTTCGACGGCCGCACCTGGTCAAGCGGCGCCGCGCACGCGGTGCGCTTCGAGCCGCCCGAGCGCCCCGGCCGCAGCTACCGCTACTCGGTCGTGCTCGAGCCGCACAACCGCACCTGGCTCTTCGCTCTCGAGAAGGCGGCGAGCGTGCCGCCCGGGGCGCGCATCAGCTTCGACGGTCAGCTGCTTGCCATGACGCCCGTGCGGAGCCGTGTGCGTTACGACATGGTCTCGGTCGCGCCGGCGCCGGGGCGGCGCCCCGAAAGCCAGGAATCCTTGGCTCGAGCGCTACGCCTGCCGCCGGGCACGAATCCGCGCGCCACGGCACTCGCGCGCGAATGGCGCGCGGCGGGCGGCACTGATGGGGCCATCGTCGCGCGCGCGCTCACCTTCCTGCGTGACGGCCGCTACACCTACACGCTCGAGCCCCCGCTTCTCGGCGTGAACCCGGTCGACGAGTTTCTCTTCGATACTAAGGCGGGCTTCTGCGAGCATTTCTCGTCCTCTTTCACGCTTCTGATGCGAGCGGCCGGCATTCCGGCGCGCGTGATCACGGGCTATCAGGGCGGTGAATTGAATCCGGTGGACCAGATCATGAGCGTGCGCCAGTCGGACGCGCACGCCTGGAGCGAAGTGTTCCTTGCTGGCCGCGGCTGGGTGCGGATCGACCCGACGGCCGCCTCGATGCCGCGCCGCGTAAACGACGGCTTGGCGGCGGCGTTGCCACAGAGGGAGAGCTTGCCGCTTTTCATGCGCCCCGAGCTCGAATGGCTGCGCGTGGTGCGTAACCAGTGGGAAGCGGCCGCCCACAAGTGGAACCTGTGGGTGCTCGGCTACGGACCCGAGCGCCAACGCGAGCTGATGCTTTCCTTCGGCATGCGTGACGCCGATTGGCGAAAGCTGACCGCGGTGTTGTTCAGCTTCCTCGGGCTCGTGACCATTGCGCTTCTCGTCTGGTCGCTCACCCGCCTTACGCGACCCGACCCGGTGCAGCGAGCGTGGCAGCTCTTCTGCGGCAAGCTCGCGAAGCAAGGCGTGGTACGGGCCGCCTATGAGGGGCCGCGCGACTACGTTGGGCGCGCCGCGCGCGCGCTGCCGGGTTCACGGCGCGCCATCCTGCGCATCGGCGCCCTCTATATCGCCGTTCGCTACGGACAGCGAAATAGCGCACCGGCGAGCATGCGGCTGCGGCGGCTGGTGCGCGAGCTGCGCCTCGCATGAGAGCCGCCTGCTTCGGGCTCGCGCTCCTCGCCTTCGCCGCCTCGGCCGCGCCGCTTGGCGAGCGGCCCGAGGTGCGCAGCTTCATCGGAGAGCTGGTCGAGCGCCACGGCTTCAGCGAAGGCGACCTGGAGCGCGTTTTTTCGCGCGTCGAGCGCCTCGAGCCCGTCCTGCAGTCGGTGACGCCGGCGGAGCGCCCGCCGTGGGAGGAGTACCGCGCGCAGTTCGTGAACGAGCGGCGCATCGCCGGCGGGCTCGCGTTCTGGCAGGCGAATCGCTCCCACCTCGAGCGCGCCGAACGCGAATACGGCGTCCCGGCCTCGATCGTGGTCGCGATCCTCGGCGTGGAGACGAACTACGGCCGCAACATGGGGCGCTATCGCGTGATCGATGCGCTTGCCACACTCGCCTTCGACTATGCGCCGCGCGCGACATTCTTCCGCTCGGAGCTTGAGCAATACCTGCTCCTCGCGCGCGAGGGCGACTTCGACGTGTTCGCACTACGCGGCTCCTACGCGGGCGCCATCGGCCTGCCGCAATTCATGCCGCGGAGCGTGCGCCACTACGGGGTCGATTTCGACGGCGACGGCGCGATTGACCTTCGCCGCTCGAGCGCCGATGCGATCGGCAGCGTCGCGAATTTCCTGAAGAGCCATGGCTGGGAGCCGGGCGGGCCGGTCGCCTTTCGCGCGCTCGTGCCGGCGGAGGTGGCACCCGCGTACGCCGACGGCAGCGTCGTGCCCCGGCATCGGCTCGCCGATCTTCTCATCGCCGGGATTTCGCTTGCGCCGGCGCCCGCCTCAGAGGAGGGCCTAGCCGCGCTCATTTCGCTTGGCAGCGAATATCGTGTCGGCCTGCAAAACTTCTATGTCATAACGCGCTACAACCGCAGCGCCTACTACGCGAGTGCCGTCGCCGACCTTGCGGAAGCCCTCGCCGCGGCGCGCGCCACCGCGGCGAAGTAACTACACGCCGGGCAGGAACTGCTTCGGATCGAGCGGCCGGCCGAGCTTGCGGATCTGGAAATGCAGCATCGGCCGTTCGGCATCGCTCTTGCCGATCTCGGCGATCTTTTGACCGCCTTGCACCGTCTGCTGCTCCTTGACGACGATCTGGCTGGTGTGCGCATACACGGTCAGGAACTCGTCGTTGTGCTGGATGATGAGCATCTTGCCAAGGCCGCGAATGCCCGAACCGACATACGTCACCTTGCCGCGCGCGGCGGCGAGCACCGGATCGCCGACGCGCCCGTCGATGTCGAGTCCTTTACCGCGCGTTTGCTCGAAGACGGCGATCACGTTGCCCTTGGCCGGCCAGACGAATTTGAGCGGCTCGGCACCGGCGGGCAATGGTGCCGGCGCACCGGTCGATTTGACAGGGGCCGCCTCGAGCGCTCGCGACTCGATGCGCGCGCTACCGATACGGCCGACGGTAATCCCGGACTGCGCCGGCCGCGTGACGCGGAGCACCTGTCCGACGCGCAGCCGCGCCGGGTCGTCGAGCGCATTCCATTGCGCAAGCTCGCGGTAGGCGACGCCTTGCTCGAGCGCGATGCTGTAGAGCGTGTCGCCGCGTCTCACGACGTAGTCACCCGCATTGCCCGCCGGCGCGGGTGCCGCCGTGGGTACGCTGGCGGGTGGAGCGACCGCCCGTGCTCCGGCGGCGGAGGATGGTTGCGCGGCGCGCGCCGTGCGATCGAAGACCGGCGCCGCCCCCTGCGGCGAGGCGCAGCCGACGACGACCAGCGTCGCGGCGATCAGCCCCCACGCAGTTCGCGTCATGCTTTTCCCACCTCCATTGGCACGAACCGCACCGGATCGAGCTCGCTTTGTGTCAGGCTTCCCCGCGCCGTGCGCTCGATGAGGAGGAGCCGCTGGCCGCCCGCCGGATCGGCGAGCGGCAATATCATTCTGCCACCCGGCACGAGTTGCTGCGCGAGCGCTTCGGGCACGCGCGGCGCCGCCGCGGCGACGATGACGGAATGAAAAGGCGCCGCCGCGTCGAGCCCCGCATACCCGTCGCCGTGCGTAAGGCGCAGATTCGGCAAGCGCAGCGCGAGAAGATTGCGCCGCGCGCGCTCGAGCAGCGCCTTGATGCGCTCGATCGAGTAGACCTGCGGGAAGATGCGCGCAAGCACCGCGGCTTGATAGCCACAGCCGGTGCCGACCTCGAGCGCGCGACTGGGCGAGCGCCCGGCGAGCAGAAGCTCGATCATGCGCGCAACCACGTAGGGCTGCGAAATCGTCTGGCCAAAGCCGATCGGCAGCGCCGTATCTTCGTAGGCACGGCTCGCGAGCGCACTGTCGACGAAAAGGTGGCGCGGCACGGTGGCCATGGCGTCTAGGACGCGCTCATCGGCGATGCCTTTCGCGCGCAGGCGCGCCACCATGCGCGCGCGCGTGCGCTCGGAGGTCATGCCGATGCCGCTTGATGCTGCGCTCAGCGCTCGAGCCATTCGCGCGCCCGCGCAAGCTGCGC
>JBHELS010000107.1:0-3089 GCA_046263015.1 Burkholderiales bacterium
GCGGCAGGCCCACATGCGCGGCGGCGCCCACGAACCGCTCACGCGCGCGGATATCGAAGACAAGTTCCGGCTGAACTGCGCCCACGGCGGCTGGACCGGCGCGCAGGCCGAGCGCTTTCTCGACTACGCGCGCACGGCGTACGAGCGGCCGATCGAGCTCGCGCTCTTCCGCGGCTAGTCGAGGGAGATGTGGCGCTCGCGGGCGAGCGCGCTCCAACGCGCGATGTCCGCGCGGATGAATTCGCCGAACTCGGCCGGCGACATCGGCATCGGCTCGAGCGCTTCGCCGGCGAGCCGCTCGCGCAACGCGGGCGCGGCGAGCGCCTTGTTGATCTCGCTGTTCAGGCGCCGGGTGATCTCGGGCGGCAGCTTGGCCGGGCCGACGATGCCATACCACTGCACGCCATCGAAGCCTTTGTAGCCGAGCTCCTCGAAGGTCGGCAGATCGGGCTGCAACGGGTGGCGCTTGAGGCCGGTGATCGCGAGCGGCTTCAGCTTGCCGGCGCGGATGTGCGGCAACGCCGCCGCAAGGCCCGGGAAAAGCACGTGGATCTGTCCGCCCAGCATATCGGTGATCGCCGGACCGATGCCCTTGTAATGCGCGTATGCCGAGACTTCGAGCCCGGCGGCGCCCCGGAACTGCTCGAGCGCGAGATGGTTCAAAAGGCCAATGCCGCCCGTGCCGTAGTTGAGCTTGCCGGGGTTTGCGCGCGCATAGGCGACGAAGCTCGCAAGATCGTTCGCCGGGACGGAAGGGTGCACCACCAAGATGTTCGGCGTGCCGCCGACCATGGCGATCGGCGTGAAGTCGCGCACCGCGTCATAGGGCAGCTTGCGCACGGCCGGGTTGGTGCCGTGCGTGCCAACGTAACCCACCATCAGCGTGTAGCCATCGGGCGCCGCGCGCGCAACGCTCATCGCGGCGATCGAGCCGCCCGCGCCCGCCGCGTTCTCGATGACGAACGACTGCTCGAGCGCGCGGCTCAACTGATCGCCGACTGTGCGGCCGACGAGATCGAGCCCGCCCCCCGGCTGCGCCGGCACGATGATCTTTACCGGCTTCGCCGGATACGACTGCGCGAGAGCCGATGAGCCGACGAGCACGGCAGCGAGCATGGCAATGAACCGCATCTTTCCTCCTCCCGAATTCGGGGCCAGGACCGTAATTATTCGCGCAAGAAGTCGATCAGCGCATCAAGCACGGCGTCGGGCGCTTCCGCCATCAGCGAATGGCCGGAGTAGTCAACGATGACGCTGCGCGCGCCCGCGATCTGGTCCTGCAAGCCTTTGGCGGCGCGCGGCGGCGTCATCATGTCGCGTCTGCCGAGGATGAAAAGCGCCGGGCACGTGATCGGCGCCGAGCCGCGGTAGTCGTTGGACGCCTTGAGGCCGGCGTAGAGCACGCCCGGCGCGAGGCGCTCGAGGCGCGCCTGCGTGTCGCCATACATCCACATGCCCGGATTCGGATTAGCGCCGAGCGGCACCTGCGGCGCATGGCCCCAGATCGTGTGCATGTCGAAGGCCGAGTACTCATTGCGGCGCGCCGCGTCGAGAAATGCTTCCGATACGTTCATCGGATACCCTGTCGCAATCAGCGCGATTCGCTCGACACGCTCGGCATGCCGCGCGGCACAGTCGACGGCGATCAGCGTGCCCATCGAATGGCCGACGAGCGCGGCGCTGCCGATTCTCGCCGCGTCGAGCACGCGCACGAGCCAGTCGGCCATCGCGGGCACCGACTCGAGCGCCGGGCCGGCCGAGCGGCCATGGCCCGGAAGATCAAGCGCGAGCACGTTCCAGCCGTGATAGCCGAAGTAGCGGCTCTGCAGCCCGAACCATGAATGGTCGAGCCCGGCGCCGTGGAGGAAGGCGACCGTGCGCTTTTTCGCGTCGAGCTGGTGATTCGCGCTGTAGGCGAAGACCGGTTTGCCGTCGACCTGCAAAATCACTTCTGCGCGGCGCGCAGCGCCCGGTCGAGATCGTCGATCAGGTCCTGGGCGTCTTCGAGGCCGATCGAAAGGCGTACCGTGCCAGCGGTGATGCCGGCCTTCTTGAGATCGTCATCGCTCATGCGGTAGTGGGTCGTCGTTGCCGGATGGATGACGAGCGACTTCGCGTCGCCGACATTTGCGAGGTGGGAGAAGATGCGCAGCGACTCGATGAACGTTTTGCCGGCCGCGCGTCCTCCTTTTATTTCGAACGAGAAGACGGCGCCGGCGCCGAGCGGCAGAAGCTTCTTCGCGAGCGCGTGGTCCGGGTGGTCCGCGAGCTCGGGATAGATCACTCTTGCGACCGCCGAATGCGAGGCGAGGAACTGCACCACCTTGCGCGTGCTCTCGACGTGGCGCGGCAGGCGCAGGTGCAAGGTCTCGACGCCCTGCAGGATCTGGAACGCGGTCATCGGCGCCATGCAGGCGCCAAAATCGCGCAAGCCTTCGCGTCGCGCGCGCAAAAGGAAAGCGCGGGTGCCCGACTCCTCCGCGAAGTCCATGTTGTGAAAGCCGGCGTACGCCTCGGTCAAGGTCGCGAATTTTCCGGACGCGTCCCAGTCAAAGCGTCCCGAATCGACGAGCACACCGCCGATCGCCGTGCCGTGGCCGCCGAGAAACTTGGTGGCCGAGTGGTAAAGAAGATCGGCGCCGTGCGCGAAAGGCTTCAGCAGATACGGCGTGGTGAAGGTCGCGTCGACGAGAAGCGGCAGCTTGGCGCGATGCGCGATCTCGGCAACCGACGGGATGTCGAGCACATCGAGGCCCGGATTGCCGAGCGTCTCGCCGAAGAGGAGCCGCGTGTTCGGGCGAATCGCTCGCTGCCAGTCGTCGAGTTTCCGCGGATTGATGAAGGTCGTCTCGATGCCGAAGCGCTTGAGCGTGTAGGCGAGGAGGTTGTGCGAGCCGCCATAGAGCGACCCCGACGAGACGATATGGCTGCCCGCGTCCATGAGCGTTGCGACGGCGAGATGCAGCGCCGCCTGCCCCGACGCCGTGGCGATCGCGCCGACGCCGCCCTCGAGCGCCGCCACGCGCTCCTCCAATACCGCGACGGTCGGATTGGAGATGCGCGAGTACACATGGCCCGCGCGCTCCATG
>JBHELS010000108.1:0-9176 GCA_046263015.1 Burkholderiales bacterium
TCGACGCTCGGGCTGATCGAGATGGCGCCGCGCAGATGCGGACCGGGCTCCGGCATGCAGGTGAAGCGCGGCGCTTCGGCGAGCGCCAGGTTCACCTTGGCCGAGGAGCCGCGAAACTTGTAGCGCTTGATGGAGGCGACGAAGTCGTCGGGCAGGTTGCGCTCGCCCACGAGGCCGAGGAACGTCCGGCGGGGATCGGCGCCGGAAACGATCGCCGCCGCATGCAGCTCCTCGCCGCTTTCGAGCACCACGCCGCTTGCGCGGCCGCCGGAGACGAGCACCCGCGCGACCGGCGCCTGGGTGCGGATGTCGGCCCCGTGCGCCTGCGCCGCCGCGGCGATCGCGGCGCTCACCGAGCCGTTGCCGCCGCGCGCGAAGCCCCAGGCGCGGAACACGCCGTCGAGCTCGCCCATGTAGTGATGTAGCAGCACGTATGCCGTGCCGGGCGAACGCGGCCCCAGCATCGTGCCAATGATGCCGCTCGCCGACTTTGTGCCCTTCAGCGCCTCGCCCTCGAACCATTCGTCGAGGTAATCGGCGGAGCTCATGGCGAGGAGCTTCCAAAGCGCGTGCAGATCCTTCTCGGGCAAGCCGCGGAAGTAGCGCCCAAGCTGCCAAAGGTCCCAGAGCTCGCGCGGATCGAGGGACGTCGGATCAGGTGGTGCGACGGCGAGAAGCGGCTTGATCGCGCGCGCCATGCGATGGAGCAGCAGCCCGAACTCGTCGTACGCCTCCGCATCGCGGGGCGAGTGGCGCGCGAGCTCCCGGCGATTCTGGTCATGGTCGGACCACTGCGCGAGGTAGTCGCCCGCTTTGTCACCTCCGGCTAGCGGCGTGAGCGTGCTCTCGAGCGGCAGAATCTGCAGCCCGTGCCGCGGCAGCTCGAGCTCGCGAATGATTTCCGGCCGAAGCAAGCTCACGACGTACGAGAAGACCGAGAAGCGGAATCCCGGAAACACTTCTTCGCTCATCGCCGCGCCGCCGACGCGCTCGCGGCGCTCGAGCACCAGCACCTTGCGCCCGGCGCGTGCCAGATACGCGGCGCAGGCGAGGCCGTTATGGCCGCCGCCAACGATGATCGCGTCGTAGTGCGTCACGCCCGCTTCCTCGGTGGGTCGAAGAACGGTTTCTTCACGACGCGCGCGGCGGTGCGTTTGCGCCGGTGCTCCACCGTCATTTCCATCTCCAGCGCCGTGCCCGGCGTTGCCCAGCGCGACGGCACATGGGCGAGCGCGATGTACTTCTTCAGGAGCGGCGACCAGCCGCCGCTCGTCGCGTAACCGGCCTGCGCGCCGTCGGCATAGAGCGGCACGCTCATGCGCCAGGCGGCGTTCGGCAGGCGCGTGGCAAGGCCCACTTCGCTATACAGTCGCTCGAGCGAATTCCACTCGAGCTCGATGCCGACGAAATGCCATGCCGGTCCGGCGGCTTTTTCGCGCGCAAGCGCATCGCGGCCGATGAAGCGCTCTTTCTCGAGGTTGACCGTCCATGCGAGGTCGAGCTCATAGGGCGAGGAGAGCTGGCTTGGGATCAGCGCTTTCTTTGCGGGAACGTAATCGACGTCGATCAGCATGAGGCCCGCTTCGATGCGCGCCATGTCGAGGGCGAGGAGCCCGGCCGGCATGATGCCGTAGGACCGGCCCGCCTCCATCATCGTGTCCCAGACCGGCAAGGCGTTCGCCGCGTCGACCCAGATCTCGAAACCCAGGTCGCCG
Source organism: Burkholderiales bacterium (assembly GCA_046263015.1). Lineage (GTDB taxonomy): Bacteria > Pseudomonadota > Gammaproteobacteria > Burkholderiales > SG8-39 > SCGC-AG-212-J23. Next base: position 1,716 of record JBHELS010000108.1, read on the forward strand.
GTGTAGCCGGTGCGCGAAACGCTGGCCGGGATGCCGGCGAGCATTGCCGGCGCCAGGCGGAAATACTTCAACGCCGCTGCGCCGAGCGATTCCAGGATCGCCCACGCCATCGGTCCCTGTAGAGACAGCGCGGCAACGCTGTCCGACACATCGGCGATGTCGACCTCGAATTCCGCAGCGTTGTCGTGCAGCCAGCGCAGATTGGGCTCGGCGGAGGTGACACGGAACGTCGTCTCGTCGAGCCGCGCTACGGTGCCGTCGTCGATCACTTTCCCGGCGTGGTCGCACCACGGCGTATAGAGCACCTGCCCGACGGCCGCTTTCGCGACGTTGCGGGTAACGATGAGGTCGAGTAGACGGGCGGCGTCCCGCCCGCGCACGAGGTATTTATAGAGCGGCGAGACGTCGAATAGCGCCGCGGCCGCGCGAATGACGTGGTATTCGCGCTCGTGCGTCAGCTCGTACGAGCTTGCGACGACATAACCCGCCCAACGGCGCCAGGCATGGCTCACGCAAAGCGCCGAAGTGCGTTCGTGGAACGGCGTCTTCTTCAGCGTCACGCGAGCCGGGCGCCGCTCCCGGGGTCGAAGTAGTGCGCGTCGGCCGCGCGATAACGCAGGGGCAAGCGGCCGGCGCGCACGCCGAAGGACGCCGGCAGGCGCGCCGCAATGCGCGCGTTCTGGCCGTCCAGATGGCCGTACGCGAGCGTATCGGCGCCGAGCGGCTCGATGAGATCGACTTCGGCGCTCAGCATCGCGGCCTCGGCGGCACATGGCTCGAGATGCTCGGGGCGGATGCCGAAGAGCACTTTGCGCCCGCCGCGCTCCTGCGGGATGAGGTTCATCGGCGGCGAGCCGATGAACCCGGCGACGAAGGTGGTGGCCGGCCGCGCGTACACCTCGAGCGGCGCGCCGACCTGCTCGACACGGCCGGCGTTCATCACCACCATGCGCTGCGCGAGCGTCATCGCTTCCACCTGATCATGAGTCACGTAGAGGCTGGTAGTTCCCAGCCGGCGATGCAGCGCCTGGAGCTCGGCGCGCATCTGGACGCGAAGCTTCGCGTCAAGGTTCGACAGCGGCTCGTCGAAGAGGAACACCGCCGGCTCGCGCACGATCGCCCGGCCCATGGCGACGCGCTGTCGTTGCCCGCCGGAAAGCTCGCGCGGCCTGCGGCGCAGGAAGTCGCCGAGCTCGAGGATGCGCGCCGCGCGCTGCACGCGTTCCTCTATGTCCGCAGCGCTCATCCCTCGGATGCGCAGACCATAGGCCATGTTGTCGTAGACGCTCATATGCGGATAGAGCGCATAGTTTTGGAACACCATGGCGATGTCGCGGTCCTTGGGCTCCAGGTCGTTCACCACGCGCGCGCCGATGCGAATATCGCCGGCGGTGATGACCTCAAGGCCGGCGACCATGCGAAGCAGCGTCGACTTGCCGCACCCCGAGGGACCGACGATGACGACGAATTCGCCGTCGGCGAGGTCGATCGTCACACCGTGAACGACCTCCTGATCGCGATAGCTCTTGCGCACCTCGCGGAGCGAAACGGCCGCCATGCTACTTCTCCGCCTCCACGAGTCCCTTGACGAACCACTTCTGCATCAGCATCACGACCAGCGCCGGCGGCAGGAGCGCGAGCATCGCCGTCGCCATGACGAGATGCCATTCGTTCGCGGCATCGCCGCCGACGATCATCCGCTTGATGCCGATGACGACGGTGTACATCGATTCATCGCTGGTGATGAGGAGCGGCCAGAGGTACTGGTTCCAGCCGTAGATGAACTGGATGACGAAGAGCGCCGCGATGCTCGTCTTCGAGAGTGGCAGGATCACGTCGCGAAAAAAGCGCATCGGGCCCGCACCATCGATGCGCGCCGCCTCGGCGAGCTCGTCCGGCACGCTGAGGAAGAACTGGCGGAAAAGGAAGGTCGCGGTCGCCGAGGCGATGAGCGGCAGCGTCAGGCCGACATAGGAATCGAGCATGTGAAGATCGGAAACGACCTTGAAGGTCGGGATGATTCGCACCTCGACGGGTAGCATCAGCGTCACGAAAATCATCCAGAAGAAAAAGCTGCGCAGTGGGAAGCGGAAGTAAACGATGGCGAACGAGGCGATGATCGAGATGACGATCTTGCCGATCGCGATGGCGAGCGCCATGACGGCGCTGTTAGCGAGCATGCGCCAGACCGGCGCTTGCGTGCCCCCCGAAGTGCCGGCGGCGAGCACCTGAGCGTAGTTATGCAGGAGCTCGGTGCCCGGCAGGAGCGGCATCGGCATCACCATGATGTCTTCCAGCCGATGCGTGGAGGCGACGAAGGTGACGTAGATCGGAAAGGCGATGACCGCGATGCCGACGAGCAGTACGGCGTGCGAGAAGACGGTCAGGCCGGGCCGCCGCTCGACCATCAGTACTGCACCTTGCGCTCGACGAAGCGAAATTGCAGCGCGGTGAGCACGATGACCATCGCCATGAGGATCACCGACTGGGCCGAGGAGCCGCCGAGGTCCGCCGCTTTTACGCCGTCGTAGTACACCTTGTAGACGAGGATCTGCGTTTCCTGCGCCGGGCCGCCCTGCGTCGTCGCGTCGATGACGCCGAAGGTGTCGAAGAAGGCATAGACGATGTTCACCACCAGCAGAAAGAAGGTGGTGGGCGAGAGCAGCGGAAAGACGATGGTCCAGAAGCGTCGCGCCGGTCCCGCCCCGTCGATCGCCGCCGCCTCGATCAGCGAGCGCGGAATCGACTGCAGGCCGGCGAGAAAGAAGAGGAAGTTGTACGAGATCTGCTTCCATACCGAGGCAATGACGACGAGCAGCATCGCCTGCTCGCCGTTGATGATCCAGTTCCAGTCGATGCCCAGGCCCCGCAGGACGTAGGTGACGATGCCGATCGACGGCGCGAATAAGAATGCCCAGAGCACCCCCGCGACCGCGGGTGCCACGGCGTAGGGCCAGATGAGGAGCGTCCGGTAGGCGAGCGCGCCGCGCAGCACGCGGTCGGCCATCGCGGCAAGGAGCAGCGAGATCGCAATGCCGGCGCCGGCGACGAGCGCGCTGAAGACGGCCGTCGTGCGGAACGAAGCGAGGTAATGGCTATCGGCGAAAAGCGCTTCGAAGTTCTGCAGGCCAACGAAACGCGTCGTTAGACCGAAAGCGTCCTGCAACTGGAGGGAGTACCACGCGGCCTGGACCGCGGGCCAGAAAAAGAAAATCACCGTCACCGCGATCTGCGGCGCGACGAGGGCGTATGGCAGCCACGCGGACCGGAAGACGACCCGCTTTTCCACGTGATGCGGTCAGCTCTTAGTCGCGGCCTCGAACTTGCGCAGAATCTCGTTGCCGCGGCGCACGGCGTCGTCGAGCGCGCTTTTCGCGTCTTTGCGCCCGGCGAAAACCGCTTCCATCTCTTCCTCGATCACTTCGCGGCCCTGGACGAAATTGCCGAAACGCAATCCCTTGGAGTTTGCCGTCGGCGGCTTGTGCGTGAGCTGCTCGATGGTGACGAGCGCGCCCGGCTCTTTGTTGTAGTAGCCGGATTTCTTGGTGAGTTGAAACGCGGCGAGCGTAATCGGCACATACCCCGTGCTCACATGCCAGTCCATCTGCACTTCAGGACGCGAGAGGAAGGCGAAGAACTTCGCCACGCCCTTGTACTCCGGCGCCTTTTTGCCGCCCATCACCCAGAGCGAGGCGCCCCCGATGATCGAGTTCTGCGGCGCGCCCTTGACGTCGTCGTAGTAGGGCAGGAAGTGCGCCGACCATTCGAACTTGGCCGCTTTCTTGATGCCCGCCTGGGCGCTCGCGCTGCCGGTAAAAAGCGGGCATTCGCCACTGCCGAACTTGGCGTCGCCCTGATTGGTGCGGCCGGCGTAGGTGAAGAGTCCCTTCTTTGCCATGTCGCCGAGCATCGAGATGTGCCGGACATGGAGCGGCGAGTTGATGGTGAATTGCGTGTCGAAGCCGCCCATGCCGTTCTGCTTCGTGCCGATAGGAACGTTGTGCCAGGCGCTGAAGTTCTCGATGTGCACCCATGACGGCCACGATGTCGTGTACACGCACTGCTGGCCGGACGCCTTCAGTTTTTCTGCCACCGCGGCGAACTCTTTCCACGTTTTCGGCGCCTCGGGCGCGAGACCCGCTTTCCTGAGCGCGTCCTTGTTGATGTAGAAGAGCGCGGTCGAGCTATTGAAGGGAAACGAGAGCATGTTGCCCTTCAGGTCGGTGTAATACCCTGAGACAGTGGGCAGGTATGCCTGGGCGTCGAACGGCTCGCCTGCGTCGGCCATCACTTTCGCCACGGGAACGATAGCGCCCTTGGCGGCCATCATCGTCGCGGTGCCGACCTCGAAGACCTGCAGGATATGCGGCGCGTTTCCCGCGCGGAACGCGGCGATCGCCGCCGTCATGGATTCGGGGTACTGGCCCTTGTACACGGGCAGCACCTTGTAGTCTTTCTGGCTGGCATTGAACTTGGCGGCGAGCTCGTTCACCTTCTCGCCGAGCGCGCCACCCATCGAATGCCACCAGTGAATCTCGGTCTGCGCGAGGGCGGGCGTAACTGCGAGCGCGCCGAGCGCGACGATTAAGCTTGTGATTCGCACGGTCCTCCTCCTCTTCTCTTCGCCGGGGCGAAGGTTATTCCACGGTGACCGACTTGGCCAGATTACGCGGCTTGTCGACGTCGGTGCCGCGCGCGAGCGCCGCATGGTAGGCGAGAAGCTGCAGCGGCACGACGTGCAGCATCGGCGAAAGCGGCCCGGCGTGGGCGCCCAGCTCGATGACATGCACGTTGTCCGACTGCGAAAAATGCGTCCCCTTGTCGGCGAAGACGTAAAGCTCGCCGCCGCGCGCCCGTACCTCCTGCAAATTGGACTTCAGCTTCTCGATCAGCATATCGGAGGGCGCAACGGCCACCACTGGCATCGAGGCGTCGACGAGCGCAAGCGGACCATGCTTCAGCTCTCCCGCGGCATACGCTTCGGCGTGAATGTACGAGATCTCCTTCAGCTTGAGCGCTCCCTCCATGGCGATCGGCCAATGGATGCCGCGGCCGAGAAAGAGCGCATGCGCCTTGGCCGCAAAACGCGCCGCCCACTTGGCCACTTCCGCCTCGGTGGCGAGCGCTTCATGGACGGCGGCGGGCAGGTGCCGCAACGCCTGCAGGTGCGCGCGTTCGACGGATGCGTCGAGCTTGCCGCGGAGTTTCGCCGTCACGAGCGCGAGCAGAAAAAGGGCGGCAAGCTGCGTCGTGAACGCCTTGGTGGACGCGACGCCGATTTCCGGCCCGGCGCGGGTAAGAAAACGAAGCCGCGACGCGCGTATGAGCGAGCTCTCGGGCACGTTGCAGATCGCGAGGCTCGCGCGGTAGCCGAGGCTTTTCGCATGCTCGAGCGCGGCGAGCGTATCGGCCGTCTCGCCGGACTGCGAGATGGTGACGAACAGTCCCTTCGGGTCAGGCACGGAGCGGCGGTAGCGATATTCGCTCGCGATTTCGGCGAGCGTCGGGATGCCGGCGATGTCTTCAAGCCAGTAGCGGGCGATAAGCGCCGCGTGGTAGCTCGTGCCGCAGGCGACGAGATGGACGGAGCTCGCATCGCGCAGGAGCGGCTCGGCATCGGCGCCGAAAAGCCCGGGCTGCAATGAGCCTGCCCCGCTCAGTATTTCCAAGGTGTTGGCAAGCGCGCCCGGCTGCTCATGGATCTCCTTCTGCATGTAGTGCCGGTACGGCCCGAGGGCCACAGCTTCGTCCGTCATTTCCGAGAGGTGCACGCCGCGCTCCACCGCCTCGCCGCTCGCATTCACTATCCGGTAGCCGCCGGGTCGGATCTCGGCGCAGTCGCCGTCTTCGAGATAGACGACGCGCCGCGTGACGGGCAGCAGGGCGGAGACGTCGGACGCCGCGAAGGTCTCGCCATCGCCGACTCCGAGGAGGAGCGGCGGCCCGCGCCGCGCCACCACCACGGCGTCCGGGTCGCGGCCGCAGACAAGCGCGAGGGCAAAGGCGCCGTCCAACTCGGCAACCGCGCGTACCGCGGCCGCGAAGAGCGAAGGCGTGGACTTGCGGTGCTCCGCGACGAGATGAGCGACGACTTCGGTGTCGGTGTCGGAAGCAAACGCATAGCCCGCGCGTTTCAGCCGCTCGCGGATCGCCTCGTGGTTCTCGACGATGCCGTTGTGCACGAGGGCGACGTCGCCCGAGATGTGCGGGTGCGCGTTGCGCTCGGTCGGCGCGCCGTGCGTCGCCCAGCGCGTATGCGCGATCCCGGTCAAGCCGCTCACGTGCTCGCTCGCCGCTTGCGTGGCGAGCTCGGTTACACGACCAGCGGCACGCACGCGCTTGATGCTTGTGCCATTCACGACGGCAACCCCGGCGGAGTCGTAGCCGCGATACTCGAGGCGCTTCAGCCCCTCGACCAGGCTGGGCACGATGTCCCGGCGCGCCGCGGCGCCGACGATGCCGCACACGTTAGGCCTTCTTCTTCGGCGGCTTCCAGCCGGGGACGGAAACCTGGCGTGCGCGCGCGACGGTGAGCTGGCCTTCCGGCGTGTCCTTGTTGATGGTCGAGCCGGCGCCGATATAGGAGCCGCGCGCAAGGCGCACGGGTGCCACGAGGGTCGCATCGGAGCCGATGAAGCAATCGTCCTCGATGACAGTGCGATGCTTTGCCGCGCCGTCGTAATTGCATGTAATGGTGCCCGCACCGACGTTGACGCGCGCACCGATCTCAGCGTCGCCGATATAGCTCAGGTGGTTTGCCTTCGACGCGTGTCCGAGGCGGCTTGCTTTCACCTCGACAAAGTTGCCGATATGCACTTCATCCGCTAAATTCGCCCCGGGGCGCAGCCGCGCGTAAGGGCCCAAGCGGCAGCGTGCGCCGATTTCCGAATCCTCCAGGTGCGAGAACGCGAGCACCTCGGTGTCCGGGCCGACCGTCACATTGCGCAGCACGCAGTTCGGTCCGATGCGCACACCATTGGCGAGACGCACTTCACCTTCGAAAACGCAATTCACGTCGATCGCGACATCCGCGGCGCACTCGAGGCGCCCGCGCACGTCGATTCGCGCGGGATCGGCGAGGCTTACGCCTTCCTCGAGAAGCCGCTCGGCCTCGCGGCGCTGCAAGGCGCGCTCGAGCAAAGCGAGCTCGCGCTTTGAATTGACGCCGGCCACCTCCAGCGGGTCTTGCACCTTCACCGCATTGACAGCGACGCCATCCTTGACCGCGAAGTCGACGATATCGGTGAGGTAGTACTCCTTCTGCGCATTGCGGTTGCTGAGGTTTGCCAGCCAAGCGGCGAGGCGCCGAGCGCCGAGCGCCATGAGGCCGGCATTGATTTCGCGAATCGCGCGGTCTTCCGCGCTCGCATCCTTTTCCTCGACGATGCGTTCTACGCGGCCCGCTGTCGTGCGCACGATGCGCCCGTAGCCGCGCGGATCGTCGAGCTCGGTGGTGAGGAG
>JBHELS010000109.1:0-15911 GCA_046263015.1 Burkholderiales bacterium
TCCTGGAGCGCCGCGTTCGAGCTCATGCCGACCGGCTTATCGAGGAGCAGCGCGCCGTCCATCATTTCTTCGCGTTGGCGGCGTCGATCAGGCGCGAAAGCCGATCGCCGCGCTCAACCGATGCGTCGTACTCGAAGCGAAGCTCCGGGGTCGTGTAGAGCTTGATGCGCCTTGCGAGCTGCGAGCGCAGAAATCCGGCGGCGCGCTTCAGTCCCTTCGCCGCGTCTTGCACGTGCGCCGGCTCGAGGGTCGTGTAGAGCACCTTGGCGTGCGAGAAATCGGGCGATACGTCGACCGCCGTGATGGTGATCATGCCGACGCCCGGATCGCGCAGCTCGCGCTGCAGGAGCTCCGAGAGCTCGCGCTGGATGAGATCGGCGAGCTTCTGCGGGCGGCCCGAAGTTCGCCCGGCGGCTCGCTTCACAAGCTGCGCGCCACCTCGAGCACTTCAAAGACCTCGAACTGGTCCTTTTCCTTGATGTCGCTGAAGTTCTTCACCGACATGCCGCACTCGAAGCCGGCCTTCACCTCGCGCACGTCGTCCTTGAAGCGCTTGAGCGAGTCGAGCTCGCCCGTGTGGATGACGACGTTGTCGCGCAGCACCCGCACCTGCGCGCCGCGTTTCACCATGCCTTCGAGCACATAGCAGCCGGCGATCGTGCCGACCTTCGAGATCTTGAACACCTGCCGTACCTCGACGAGCCCGATGACCTGCTCCTTCTTCTCCGGCGAGAGCATGCCGGAGAGCGCCGCCTTGATCTCGTCGACCGCCTCGTAAATGATGTTGTAGTACTTGATCTGGATGCCCGCGGTCTCGGCGAGCTTGCGCGCCGCGCCGTCGGCGCGCGCGTTGAAGCCGATGATGATGGCGCGCGAGGCCATGGCCAGATTGACATCCGACTCGGTGATGCCACCGACTCCCGCATGGACCACCGTAACCCTCACCTCGTCCGTGCCAAGCCGCGTCAGCGCATGGATCAGCGCTTCCTGCGAGCCCTGCACGTCGGCCTTGATGACGAGGTTCAGCACCTTCTTCTCGCCCTCGCCCATCTGCTCGAACACGTTTTCGAGCTTGGCGGCCTGCTGCTTGGCGAGCTTCACGTCGCGGAACTTGCCCTGGCGAAAGAGCGCGATTTCGCGCGCCTTGCGCTCATCGGTGAGGACCATCATGTCCTCGCCCGCGTTCGGCACTTCCGACATGCCCTGGATTTCCACCGGGATCGATGGCCCAGCCGATGGCACCGGCTTGCCATTCTCGTCGAGCATTGCGCGCACGCGGCCGAAGACCGCGCCGGTCAGCACGATGTCGCCGCGATTCAGCGTGCCCGCCTGCACAAGCACCGTTGCGACCGGACCGCGCCCCTTGTCGAGGCGCGCCTCGATGACCACGCCCTTGGCCGGCGCCTCGACCGGGGCTTTCAGTTCGAGCACTTCCGCCTGCAGGAGTAGCTGCTCGAGCAGATCGTCAATCCCCTGCCCGCTCTTCGCGGACACCGGCACGACCGGCGAGTCGCCGCCGAATTCCTCGGGCACGACGCCGTGGTTGAGTAGCTCCTGCTTCACCTTTTGCGGATTCGCCTCGTGCTTGTCGATCTTATTCAGCGCCACGACGAGCGGCACCTTGGCTGCCTTGGCGTGGTTGATCGCCTCGACGGTCTGCGGCATGACGCCGTCGTCGGCGGCGACCACCAGCACCACGATATCGGTCACTTTGGCGCCACGCGCACGCATCGCGGTGAACGCCTCGTGGCCGGGCGTATCGAGGAAAGTGATGACCCCGCGCGGCGTCTCGACGTGGTACGCGCCGATGTGCTGGGTGATGCCGCCCGCCTCACCGGCCGCGACTTTGGCGCGGCGGATGTAGTCGAGGAGCGAGGTCTTGCCGTGGTCGACGTGGCCCATCACCGTCACCACCGGCGGACGCGGCTGCAGATCGGCCGAGACCGGCTCGCTGGTCACGGCGAGGAACGATTCCGGGTCGTCCAGCTTCGCGGCCTTCGCCTTGTGGCCCATTTCCTCGACCAGGATCATCGCGGTCTCCTGGTCGAGCACCTGGTTGATGGTCGCCATGGTGCCGAGCTTCATCAGGGCCTTGATGACTTCGGCGGCCTTGACCGACATGCGATGCGCGAGCTCACCGACCGTGATGGTCTCGGGGACCGGGATCTCCCGCACCACCGGTTCGGTCGGCGCGGCAAACGTGCTCGTCTCGCCGCCGGCAGACGGACGGTGGCGCGTGCCGCCGCGCGCGTGCCAGCCGGCGACACCGCCGCCGGCGTCGCCGCGCGTCTTGATCGTGCGCCGCCGCGCGGAGTCGTCGCGCAGCACCGTGGTGGGCTTCGCCTTCTTCGGCTTTTTCTCGACCTTGGCGTCGGCTGCGGGCTTGGGCGCGTGTAGCGTCGTCGCTGCTGCCGGCGCGGCGGCGCTCGCTGCGGCGGCGGCCGCTTCGGCGGCTTTCTGCTCGGCTTCCTTCTTCTCGCGCTCCTGCTTCTCGCGAAGCTCCGCGGCCTGCAGCTCGGCGAGCTGCTGCTGGCGACGCGACTCCTCTTCGCGCAGCTCGAGCTCTTTTGGATCGACCGCCGGCGGCGCCGGGGGCGGCGGTGGCGGCGCCTCGGCCGCGACGGCAGCCGCCGTCACCTCGGCGGGATCGCGCTTCACGAAGACGCGTTTCTTGCGCACCTCGACCTGCACGGTGCGGTACTTGCCGCTTGCGTCGGTCTTGCGGATCTCGCTCGTCTGCTTGCGCGTGAGCGTGATCTTGTTCTTGCTGTCCGCCGAGCCGTGGGTCTTCCTCAGGTACTCGAGCAGGCGCGACTTGTCGCTGTCGGTGAGGGAGTCCTCGGGCATGCGCTTTTCGACACCCGCGGCACGCAGCTGCTCGAGCAGCACGGAAGGCGGAACTTTCAGCTCGCTCGCGAACTGGGCAACGCTCGTCTGCGCCATCTTACGCGGCCTCCTTCTTCGGCTCGCCATCGCCGAACCAATGCGCCCGCGCCGCCATGATGAGCTTCTTCGCGCGCTCGGCTTCTAGGCCCGTCAGCTCCGAGAGCTCGTCGACCGCGAGGTCGGCGAGGTCATCGCGCGTGCGCACGCCGTGCTCGACCAGCTTGGCCGCGAGCTGCGTATCCATGCCCTCGAGCTTCAGCATCTCCGGGTCGACGCCTTCCATCTTCTCTTCGTTGGCGATGGCCGCCACGAGGAGCGCATTGCGCGCGCGGTTGCGAAGCTCGTTCACGGTGTCTTCGTCGAACGACTGGATCTCGAGGAGCTCGTTGATCGGCACGTACGCGACCTCCTCCAGCGTCGAGAAGCCTTCCTCGATGAGGATGTTGGCCACTTCCTCGTCGACGTCGAGCTTCTCCATGAACTGTGCCTTGATGCGCCCGCTTTCCTCCTGCTGCTTCTTGTTCGACTCGTCCTCGGTCATGAGGTTGATCTGCCAGCCGGTGAGCTCGGAGGCAAGGCGCACGTTCTGGCCGCTGCGGCCGATCGCGACCGCGAGGTTCTCCTCGTCGACGACGACGTCCATCGCATGCTTTTCCTCGTCGACGACGATCGACGAGACCTCCGCCGGCGCGAGCGCGCCGATCACGAACTGCGCCGGGTCGGCGGACCAGAGCACGATGTCGACGCGCTCGCCGGCGAGCTCCTGGGTAACCGCCTGCACGCGCGAGCCGCGCATGCCGACGCAGGTGCCGATCGGATCGATGCGCTTGTCGTTGGTATGCACGGCGATCTTCGCGCGGATGCCCGGGTCGCGGGCGGCCGACTTGATTTCCAGCAAGTGCTCTTCGATCTCCGGCACTTCGAGCTCGAAGAGCTTCATGATGAACTGCGGCGCCGTACGCGAGAGAATCAGCTGCGGCCCGCGCGCCTGGCGGTCGATCTTCATCACCCAGGCGCGAACGCGGTCGCCGACCCGCAGGTTCTCCTTGGGGATCATCTGCTCGCGCGGCAGCAGCGCTTCCAGCCGGCCCGACTCGATGATCGCGCTACCACGCTCCATGCGTTTTACCGTGCCGGTGACGAGCTCGTCGCCGCGCGCGAGGAAGTCGTTCAGGATCTGCTCGCGCTCGGCGTCGCGGATGCGCTGCAGGATGACCTGCTTTGCGGTCTGCGCGCCGATGCGGCCGAACTCGACGTTCGGCAGCCGCTCTTCGATGACGTCGTCCACCTTGGCGTCCGCCTTGCCTTTGTCCTGCGCTTCCTCGACCGAGAGCATCTGCGCCCGGTTCCACTCGGGCGTGTCGTCGGGCAGCACCTTCCAGCGCCGGAAGGTCTCGTAGGCGCCGGTGTTGCGATCGACGGCCACGCGGACATCGATGTCCTCGGTGTACTTCTTCTTCGTCGCCGACGCGAGCGCCATCTCGAGTGCGCCGAAGACGATGTCGCGGGGGACGTTCTTCTCCCGCGCCAGGACGTCGACGAGCATCACCAGTTCCCTATTTCCAGCTATTACGTTCGCTGCCAAGCTGCCCTCACAGTTCGGGGACGAGCCGCGCGCGCTCGACATCGCCGAGCTCGAGCTGCACCGTCCTGCCCTCCAGTTCCAATGTCAAAAGCGCACCTTCGGCGCCGCGCAGCACGCCGACGAAGCGCCGCCGCCCGGTCGCATCGGGCGTGCGCATCCTTACGTCGGCTTTGTGGCCCGCGTAGCGTACGAAGTCGGCGAGGTGCCGGAGCGGTCGGTCGAGGCCCGGAGAAGACACCTCCAAGCGCTCGTACTCGACCCCTTCCACTTCGAACACCCGCGAGAGCTGGCGGCTGACCGCCGCACAGTCCTCGACATCAATGCCGCCCGGCTTGTCGATGAAGAGACGCAACATCCGTCCCCCATTCGCCGCCTGCAGCTCGACGAGTTGGTACCCCATGCCGGTCACGACCGGCTCGACCACCGCTTCCAATGCCGCCATAGATACGCCGCGCGGCGCGGAAACAAAAAATGGGCCGAAGCCCATCTTTGTCCAGCGCCATCAAAGCTTTTGAAGTTTAACAGGATTTGCTACCTCGCGCCACTGTCCCGGCGGCAAGTCGCGAGGTAACTCGAGCGACCCGTAGCGTACGCGTACGAGTCGGCTGACGCGCGCGCCGACCGCCTCGAAGAGGCGCCGCACCTCGCGATTGCGACCTTCTTTCAGGGTCACGCGATACCAGCGATTCGCGCCCGGACGGCTGCGCGGGTCGGAAGGCTCGATGCGTTCGAAGGCCGCGCGCCCGTCGTCCAGGTCTACGCCATGGCGAAGCCGGGCGAGCTCGGGCTCGCCGAGCGAGCCCTGGACGCGCACTGCGTACTCGCGCTCGAGGCCGTAGCGCGGATGCATGAGGCGGTTCGCGAGCTCGCCGTCGTCGGTGAAGAGGAGCAGGCCCGCGCTATTGATGTCCAGCCGTCCGACGGCAATCCACCGTCCGGGCGGCAGTCGTGCAAAGACGGTGGGCCGCCCCTGCGGGTCGCTGCGCGTGACGAGCTCGCCCTCGGGCTTGTTGTATAGGAGGACGCGTCCGGCGCCCTTGGCCGCGAGGTCAATGGGCCGCCCGTCGACCGCAATCGCGTCGCCGATCGCGGCCCGCTCCCCCAAGGTTGCCACGCGGCCTGCGACCGTGACACGGCCGGCGGCAATCCAGGCCTCGATTTGCCGACGGGAACCGAGTCCGGCTTGCGCGAGCAGCTTCTGAAGCCGCTCAGCCTTCAGTGCCGGTGGCGGCGGGGACTTCGGCTTCGGGTTCGGCGATGGTTTCCGCGTTGGCGGGGCGGACACCCGCTTCGGCGGTCGGAACGGGCTCAAGCGAGAGCGTCTGCGCGATTTCTTCGAGCGGCGGCAGCTCCTCTAACGAGCGCAAGCCGAGGTCGTCGAGGAATTTACGCGTCGTGGCGTAGAGCGCGGGACGGCCGGGCGTCTCGCGATGGCCGACCGTGTCAATCCAGCCGCGGCCCTCGAGCGTCTGGATGATCTGCGAGGAAACCGTGACGCCGCGGATCTCTTCGATGTCGCCGCGGGTGACCGGCTGCCGGTAGGCGATGATCGCGAGCGTCTCCATCACGGCGCGCGAATAGCGCGGCGGTTTCTCGGGATTCAGCCGCTCGATGTAAGGATGGAAATCGGCGGTGGTCTGGAAACGCCAGCCGCTCGCCACATTCACGAGCTCGACCGAGCGGCCTTGCCATTCTTCGGCGAGCTCCGCGAGTAGATTGCGCAGCGTGTCGGGGCCAAGGTCCCCGTCGAAGAGACGCTTCAACTCCGGCAGGGAGAGAGGCTCCGCCGATGCGAGCAGCGCAGCTTCAAGGATGCGTTTTACGTCAGCTGGACTGTGCATACGCTAATTTAACGTAAATGGGCGCGAAGCACTCGGATTGCGTGATCTCGACGAGCTGTTCGCGCGCAAGCTCGAGGAGCGCAAGGAAGGTCACCACCAGCACCGGCACGCCGCGCGCCGGATCGAAAAGCTCGGCGAACTCGAGGACGCGGCGCTGCCTGAGCCCGCGCAGGATCGCGCTCATGTGCTCGCGCACCGAGAGCTCTTCGCGCGAGATGTGGTGATGGCGCGACAAGCGCGCGCGATGCAGCAGCATGCGCCACGCCTCGGCGAGATCCTGCGCCTGCACGTTCGGTAGCCGCTCGGCGATCTCGCGCTCGATCCAGACGGAAATCGCGATGACGTCGCGCCCGGTCTGCGGCAGCTCGTCGAGCGCGTGCGCGGCCTTCTTGATCTGCTCGTATTCGAGCAGCCGGCGCACGAGTTCGGCCCGCGGGTCCTCCTCCGTCTGTTCGGCCGACGGCGGCCGCGGCAGCAGGAGCCGCGACTTGATCTCCATCAGCATGGCGGCCATCACCAGGTATTCCGCCGCGAGCTCGAGATTCTTTGCCCGCATGGCCTCGACGTACTCCAGGTACTGGCGCGTGAGCGGCGCCATCGCGATGTCGAGGATGTTCAGGTTCTCCTTGCGGATCAGATACAAAAGCAGGTCGAGCGGCCCCTCGAAGGCCTCGAGCACCACTTCCAGCGCATCGGGTGGAATGTACAGATCGACCGGCAGCTCGATGACCGGCTCGCCGTAGAGCCGCGCCATCATGCGTAGGTCACGCCCATCGCTTCGCGCACTTCGCGCATCGTCTCCCCCGCCAGGCGCCGGGCTTTTTCGCAGCCATCGGCGATGATGTTCTTCACGAGCGTGGGGTCATCGAGGTACGCCTGGGCACGCTCGCGGATCGGCGCGAGCTCCGCCTGGACCGCCTCGATCACCGGCTGCTTGCACTCGAGACACCCTATACCTGCCGTAGTGCACCCCTTTTGCACCCACTGCTTGCGTTCGGCATCAGAATAAACCAAGTGGAGCGACCATACCGGACATTTTTCGGGCGTCCCCGGGTCGGTGCGCTTCACGCGCGCCGGGTCGGTCGGCATGGTGCGGATCTTCTTCGCCACCGACTCGGGGTCCTCGCGCAGCGCAATCGTGTTGCCGTAGGACTTCGACATCTTCTGGCCGTCGAGCCCCGGCAATCGCGACGCTTCGGTGAGGAGCGCATCGGGCTCGACCAGGATCTTTTTGCCGCCGCCCTCGAGCCAGCCGTAGAGCCGCTCGCGATCGCCGCGCGAGAGGTTCTGCTGCTCATCGAGCAGTGCCTGCGCCCGTGCGAGCGACTCGCCGTCGCCTTGCTCGAGGAACTTGGTGCGCAACTCGTTGAGGAGCCGCGCCTTCTTGGTTCCCATCTTCTTTACCGCGGCTTTCGCCTTCTCCTCATAGCCCGGCTCGCGGCCATACAGATGGTTTAAGCGGCGCGCCACTTCGCGCGTGAACTCGATGTGCGGCACCTGGTCCTCGCCCACCGGCACGTACTTCGCGCGGTAGATGAGGATGTCGGCCCCTTGCAGGAGCGGGTAGCCGAGAAAGCCGTAGGTGGCGAGGTCGCGGTCGGCAAGCTTCTCGATCTGGTCCTTGTAGGTCGGGACACGCTCTAGCCAGCCGAGCGGCGTCATCATCGATAGAAGGAGATGCAGCTCCGCGTGCTCCGGCACTTGCGACTGGATGAAGAGGATCGCCTGGCTAGGATCGACGCCGGCCGCGAGCCAGTCGATCACCATCTCCCAGCCGTTCTTCTGCAGGTCGCCGGGCTTTTCATAATCGGTCGTGAGCGCGTGCCAGTCGGCGACAAAGAAGAGGCACGGATATTCGACTTGCAGCCGGATCCAGTTCTTCAGGACGCCGTGGAAGTGGCCGAGGTGCAGGCTCCCCGTCGGACGCATGCCGGAGAGCACCCGCGTTTCGTACATCTAGAGGAACACCATGGCGCGCACCAGCGCCTCGGACTCGAGGAGCAGCGGACTAAGCACCACGTTCAACGCGTACGAGCCGGAGATAGGCAGGAAAAGGAGTAGCAGCACCAACGGCACGCCCCACGGCTCGAGCTTGGCAAAGCGCCAGGCCGCGCGCGTCGGCAGCAGGCTTGTCATGATGCGGCCGCCATCGAGCGGCGGAATCGGCACCAGGTTGAGGAGCATGAAGACCAGGTTCACGAGCACGCCCGCTGCGCTGACGCCGATCATGAACTCGGCGACGCCCTGACCGTTTTCCTTCACCAGGTCAACCAAGCCGGCCGTGCCGTAGCGCTGCGCCACTTCGAGCCACTCCTCCGAGCGCGAGCTCGCCGCGATGCTCGCGCGCAGCGCGAGCGCCCAAAGGAGCGCCATGCCGAGGTTCGCGATCGGCCCGGCGGCCGCAACCCAGGCCATGTGCGGACGAGGCTTGCGCAGCGCCGAGTAATTCACCGGCACCGGCTTCGCCCAGCCAAAGAGGAGCTTCCCCGCCGAGAGAACCAGAATCACGAGCGGCACGATCACCGTGCCGACAAGATCGACATGGCGCATTGGATTTACGCTGATCCTGCCCTGCGCGTGCGCCGTCATGTCGCCGAAATGCCGCGCGACGAAGCCGTGAGCCACCTCATGAATCGTGATTGCGAAGAGAACGGGAACCGCGTAGATGGCGAACGTTTGGCCGATCGCCTGAAGATTGAGATCCATCTTTTCTTTAGGCGCGGATTTTATCAGAGCGCTTCTACGGCGAAGGGCGCAAGCGACCCTTTGCCTTCCCGCAGCACGCGCGGCGTGTCGCCGGTGAGATCGATCACCGTGCTCGGCAACCGGCCGCAGGAGCCCGCGTCGAGGACCAGCTCGAGCTCGTGCTCGAGCCGATCGCGGATCTCGCCGCCGTCCGCGAGCGGCTCCGCGTCCCCGGGAAGGACGAGCGTCGTCGAAAGCATCGGCTCATCGAGCTCCACGATCAGCGCGCGCGCCACCGGATGCTCCGGTATGCGCACGCCGATGGTCTTGCGCTTCGGATGAAGCAGGCGCCGCGGCAGCGATCGGGTCGCGCGCAGGATGAAGGTATAGCTGCCCGGGGTGACCCGCTTGATCAGCCGGAAGCGCGCATCGTCGACGATCGCGTGCTTCGCGACCTCGGCGAGGTCGCGGCACATGAGCGTCAGGTGATGGCGCTCATCCACGCCGCGGATCCGGCGCAGCCGCTCGATCGCTTTTGCCGAGGCCGGCAGGCAACCGAGCGCGTAGCAGGAGTCGGTGGGATAGGCGATGAGCCCGCCCCAGCGCACGATCTCGGCCGCGCGCCGCATGAGCCGCAGCTGCGGATGCGTGGGATGGACGGCGAAGAACTGCGCCATCAGTGCGCGAGGAACTCTTCGATCAGCCCGGCCACGGCCTGCGGCTGATCATGATGCAGCATGTGCCCGGCGTCCTCCAGGGTGACGTGCCGCAGGTTCGCGAACTGCGCGCGGCGCTCGGCGTAGTGCGTGCGATCGAGGCCGAGCCGCTCGAGCGCCGTCGTCTCTGCGCCGTCGATCCAGAGAACGCTCGCGCGCACCGCCTGCCAGCAGGCGCGAACTTCCTCGTAGCGATAGAGAACCGGATTCACGATCTTGTGCGCCGGATCGCCGCGCAGCACCACGCCGCCATCGTCCGCGTCGCGACCCCAGTGCCGCGCGAGAAACGCCGCCCGCTCCTCGGTGAGACGCGCGTTGCCCTGGCGCAGGCGTGCCGCAAGCTCGTCGTAGTTCTTGTACGGGCGAAAGCCCGGCCGCTCATGCAGCTCCTTCAACCAGCGAGCGTAGCGTCGCGGCGCATCCTGCGGGCGTGTCTCTGCGAGACCGAAGCCTTCCAGGTTGACGAGCTTCGCCACGCGCTCGGGGTGAATGCCCGCGTACATGCAGGCGACGTTGCCGCCGAGGCTGTGCCCCGCCAGATGCGCCGGCGCGTCACCGGCAATCGCGCGCAGAAGAAAGTCGAGATCGGCGATGTAGTCGGGAAACCAGTAGCAGTCCGACCTGCCCCACTCGGTGAGCCCATAGCCACGCCAATCCGGCGCGTAAACGTCGAAGCGATGTCGGAGCGCATCGACCAAAAATTGAAACGATGCCGAGACATCCATCCAGCCGTGCAGCAGGACGAGCTTGGGCGCATCGCCCGCGCGCCAGCGGCGCACGTGGTAGCGCAGTCCCCGAACATCGAAAAAGAGCGATTCGCTTTCGCGGACGCATTTATGATAGCCGCATGGCACTTTTCTCCCTTGGCGAGCGCAGAGTCGAACTGATTGGCGCGAACCACTACGTCGCCTATGACGCCACCCTGGTCGGCTGCGTGACGCTGCACACGGACACCAGCATCTGGTTCAAGGTGGTGATCCGCGCCGAAAACGATCGCATCACCATTGGCGAAGGCACGAACGTCCAGGACGCGAGCGTGCTGCATGTCGACCCGGGCTTTCCCATGGCGCTCGGCCGCATGGTGAGCATCGGGCACAAGGTGATGCTGCACGGCTGCACGATCGGCGACGGGACGCTTATCGGCATCAACAGCGTCGTGATGAACGGCGCGAAGATCGGCAAAGGCGTGCTGGTGGGCGCGAATACGCTCATTACGGAAGGCAAGGAAATCCCGGACGGGGTGCTCGTCCTCGGATCACCCGGCAAGGTCGTGCGCGAGCTGAAGCCGCAGGAGCAGGAGAAGCTCCTTGGCATCGCGACCGGCTACATCGCGCGCGCGCACCTGTACCGCGAAGAGTTGCGCGCAGCGCCGCTATCGCAGGCGCGCCGCGCCGGCAGCTTTACCTAGGACGCTCTGAAGGCGTCGTCTCCGCGAAGGCGGGGACCCAGTCTACGAAATTAGAAAGCCTGCGTAGAAGGGTCTTTCCACTCGGCATTCCGTCTGCGATCAGCGCCGGGATTGGGTCCCCGCCTTCGCGGGGACGACGGTTCATTTGGGCGCCATGCGAATGGCGCCGTCCAGGCGAATCGTCTCGGCATTCAGCATCTCGATCTCGACGATCGCCTTTACGAGCTGCGCGTACTCCGCCGGCCGTCCAAGACGCGAGGGAAACGGCACCTGCTTGCCGAGCGACTCCTGCGCGTCCTTCGGCAGGCCCATCAGCATCGGCGTCTCGAAAATACCGGGGGCGATCGTGCACACGCGAATGCCGTTACGCGAGAGATCGCGCGCGATCGGCAGCGTCATCCCGGCGACGCCGCCTTTCGAGGCGGAATAGGCCGCCTGCCCGATCTGCCCGTCGAACGCCGCCACCGAGGCGGTGTTGACGATGACGCCGCGCTCACCCGCGGCATTGGGGACCGCCTTCGCCATGGCGTCGGCGGCGAGGCGAATCATGTTGAAGGTGCCGATGAGGTTCACCTTCACCACGCGCTCGAAGCGCGCGAGGTCATGCGGCGTTTCTTTTCCCAAGGTTCGCTCGGCGAGCGCGATGCCGGCGCAGTTGACGAGCACCTGCAGGCCGCCGAACTCTTTTAGCGCCATCCCCACCGCGGACTTGCCGTCCGCCTCGGAGGCGACATCGGTTTTCGCGAAGCGCCCGCCGAGCTCGCGGGCGAGCTTCCCGCCCGCTTCGGCTTGCATGTCGGCAATCACGACCTTTGCGCCGTTCTCCGCCGCCATGCGCGCCGTTGCGGCGCCGAGTCCGGACGCGCCGCCCGTCACGAGAAAGACGCTGTTCTTGATTTGCATCGGCAACTCCTTGGGGAATAAGCAAATGCCCGGAAAAATTGGCCGATAATTCTAACCTCATGCAGCTTCGCTTCGGCCTCAGTTTCCCCGAGCTCTACGAGCGCGACGGTCTCATCAAGCTCGATCGCGCGTTCCTCGGCTTTCTCGCAAGCGCAGACCGCGCGCTCGCCGAAAGGCTGACGGCCGCGCGCGCGAATCCACCGAGCGGCCTGCCTGAGTCGCAGCTCCTGATTTCGCTCGCGCCGTGCGTCGAAGACTTCATCGCCCAGCTCTTTGGCATCGAGCGCGAGGCGCGTGCGCTCGCCGAGCGGCATAACGAGCTCGCGCCGCTCTACTCCGTGAAGCGCCAGTTCGTGCAACGCCGTGCGCTCCACAAGGTGAAGCCCACAGATCTGGACATCTTCGACGCCGAGGCGGCCGCGACCAAACTTTTCGGTGGCGAGTTTACGGAGCTCGACTTCGCGCGCAAGGTGAGCACCTGGCTCACCAATGAAGGCGAGCACGCCGCCGAGCTTGAGCTTGCTGCGCGCTACGCCGCTTGGGCGACGACCACGCCGGCGGGAAAAGCCAAGCATCGCGCCGGGGTGCTTTTCAAAACGCCGCAGAAGCTCGATTACATGCGGCTTGTGCCCGTGCTCACCGATACGAGCCGCGGTTTCGCCGCGCACCACCTTGACCATCTGCGCGAGCGCGAAGGCTTCGCGCTCACCGATCCGGGGACCGATCTCGTCGGCGCGCTCGACGAGGCGAACTACTGCATCTGGTGCCACGAGCAGGGCAAGGATTCGTGCTCCAAGGGCCTGAAGGAGAAAGCTCCGGCGGAGGCCTTCCGCAAGACCGTATTCGGCGTCCCGCTCGCCGGCTGTCCCCTGGAAGAAAAGATCTCGGAATTTCACATGGTCAAGGCGCGCGGCGAGCCGCTCGCGGCGCTTGGCATCATCGCCGTCGACAACCCGATGATGGCTGCCACCGGCCACCGCATCTGCAACGACTGCATGAAGTCCTGCATCTACCAAAAGCAGGATCCGGTCGACATCCCGCAGGCGGAGACCCGCACCTTGAAGGACGTGCTCGAGTTGCCGTGGGGCTTCGAGATCTATTCCCTCTTCACGCGCTGGAACCCGTTCGATCTGCGCCGCCCCTACCCCAAGGCGCCGAGCGGCCGGCGGATCCTGGTCGTCGGGCTCGGCCCGGCCGGGTTCACGCTCGCGCACCATTTGATGAACGACGGCCACACGGTGGTCGGCATCGACGGCCTGAAGATCGAGCCCCTCGAGGCGGCGATCTCAGGCGTCGATCCGCTCGGCCGCCGCGCAGCGTTCCGTCCGATCCGTGACATCGCCGAGCTTCGCGAGCCGCTCGATGAGCGCGTGATGGCCGGCTTCGGTGGCGTCGCCGAGTACGGGATCACGGTGCGCTGGGACAAGAACTTCCTGAAGCTCATCCGGCTGCTTTTAGAGCGACGCCGTGAGTTCGCCATGTTCGGCGGCGTGCGCTTCGGCGGCACGCTGACCATCGATGAAGCCTTCGCCGACGGCTTCGATCACATTGCCCTCTGCGCCGGCGCCGGCCGGCCCACGGTGCTCGACATCCCGAACGGCTTCGCGCGCGGCGTGCGCGCCGCCTCGGATTTCCTCATGGCCTTGCAGCTCACCGGCGCAGCCAAGCACGAATCGATCGCCAACCTGCAGATTCGCCTGCCGGTGGTGGTGATCGGCGGCGGTCTCACCGCCATCGACACCGCGACCGAGTCGCTCGCCTATTACGCGGTGCAGGTGGAGAAGTTTCTCGCGCGCTACGAAGCGCTCGGCGAAAAGCCGCGCTGGAATGCCGAGGAGCGTGCCATCGCCGATCAATTCCTCGCCCATGCGCGAGCCTTACGTGCCGCGCGTCCGCAAGAGCGCCAGCGCCTCCTCAAGTCGTGGGGCGGCGCGACGATCGCCTATCGCCGCCGCCTGATCGACAGTCCGTCCTATACCCTCAACCACGAGGAAGTCGAGAAGGCGCTCGAAGAAGGCATCACCTTCGCGGAAGGCATCACCCCTAGTCGCATCGAGCTCGACCCGTACGGTCACGCGCGCGCGGTGATGTTCGCCGCCGCGGACGGCAAAGAGATCGAGCTCGCCGCGCGCTCGGTGCTCGTCGCCGCCGGCACGCAACCGAACACCGTGCTCGCGCGCGAAGAAGGCGTGAGCCTCGCGCTCGACGGCAAATACTTTCTCGCCTGCGATGAGAACGGCGCGCCGCTGCGGCCGGAGCGCCACACGTCGAAGCCCCCGCATCCGGATGTGCTGCTACACCGTCATGCCGACGGGCGCTTCATGAGCTTCTTCGGCGATCTCCATCCTTCGTATTTCGGCAACGTCGTGAAAGCCATGGGTAGCGCGAAGCAGGGCTATCCGGTCGTGAGCCGGGTGCTTGCGAAGCGCGAGCCTGCTTCCGGCGAGAGCGACAGCCAGTTTCTCGCGCGACTCAACGGCGATCTGCGCGCCGTGGTCCACGAAGTGCGCCGGCTCACGCCGACGATCGTCGAAGTGGTCTTACGTGCGCCGATCGCCGCGCGTCGCTTTCAGCCGGGGCAGTTCTACCGCATGCAGAATTACGAAAGCCTCGCGCTGCGCGTGCCCGGAACGACGCTCGCGATGGAAGGACTCGCGCTCACCGGTGCCTGGGTCGATCGCGCGAAAGGCCTCATCTCAGTCATCGCGCTCGAAATGGGCGGCTCGGCCGATCTGCTCGCCTATTTGCAGCCGGGCGAGCCCGTCGTGCTCATGGGCCCGACCGGAACGCCGACCGAAATCCCGAGCGGCCAAACCGTCGTTCTCGCGGGCGGCGGCTTGGGCAACGCGGTGCTCTTCTCGATCGGCCGCGCGCTGCGCGGCGCCGGCTCGCGGGTCATTTATTTCGCCGGCTATCGCCATATGGACGATCGCTACCGCGTGGACGATATCGAGGCGGCGTCCGACGTGGTCGTCTGGTGCTCGGACGAAGCGCCAGGCTTCGCGCCGCGCCGACCGCAGGATCGCGCCTTCGTCGGCAACATCGTGCAGGCGATGCACGCCTATGCGAGCGGCGCGCTCGGCGCGGCGCCCATACCGCTCGCGAGCGCCGACCGCATCATCGCCATCGGCTCAGACCGCATGATGGCCGCGGTCGCGGCCGCGCGGCATGGCGTACTCGCGCCCTACCTCAAGCGCGAGCATGTCGCCATCGGCTCCATCAATTCGCCGATGCAGTGCATGATGAAAGAAATCTGCGCGCAATGCCTGCAGCCGCACGTCGATTCGACCACCGGCAAGACGACCTACGTTTTTTCCTGCTTCAACCAGGACCAGCCGCTCGACCAGGTGGACTTCGGCGCGCTGTCGCAGCGCCTCGCGCAAAACGGCGTGCAGGAGAAGCTCACCGCGCTCTGGATCGAGCGCTGCCTGAAAGAGCTGCCGCCGCCGGCGGAGCGCAAGGCGGCATAAAGCGCTGACGATATGTGCTCGTGACCGGGGTTCGAAGCCCCGTCCCCCTCTGGCAGGCCGAACTTCCAATGAGTTGGCATTAAGCGCGTGATGTCATCACCCTGCCTGCGCGGATTCGTTACAGAAAGGCCACCGAAAAATCGCCGCTCCGCTTACTCCGTCATCCGTGTAGATGTGCTCTTCACTAACGCTCCACCTTTCGCTGCTGCGTAAGCCTTAGATGAACGCGACGCCGCTGCACAGTGCGTAGGCTCTTCGGGAACTGACGGCCGGTTTACGCCGGCCGTCTATCGTCGGGCGCAAAAGTTATTGGCCGGCCGTGCCGACCTTGATTTCGGCCGTGCCGGTGGCACTCGCCTTCTTGACGCGCTCTTTGAAGCCGGGATCGTTCACGAATTTCTTCGCGTCCGCCAAACT
>JBHELS010000110.1:0-6749 GCA_046263015.1 Burkholderiales bacterium
GGAAGTAATCTGTAATTCGGGGTCAGGCACCGAATTGATCCGTGCCCGACCCGCAGCATGTTGATCAGGCTGTGCGCGGACCGTCGCAGACGACGGCGAGCTTCGCAGATATCACTTAAGAGAGCCTCGAACGCGCTTGAATTGACTATCACAAAAGGCGTTCGTTCGCTTTCCCAGTACACCACAACAGACTATTTCTTAGCGCGCTACGAAGGCGGCGATCAGCTCGTTGATTTCTTCAGCCGCCTCCATGTGGGGCACGTGGCCGACGCCAGGCAGGGTGAGATATTGGCCGCGCGTAAACGCCGCAGCGATTTTCTTGCAGGCGCTTTCCGGCGTGATGGCGTCCTCGCTGCCGCAGGCGACGAGCACCTTTTTGCCATAGCGTCTGGCATCAGCCGCGAGGTGGCCCTGCGCGAGGCAATGGAGCGCCTGCCGGTAGCCTGGCGCGCGCAGGTGCGCATGTGTCCAGCGCGTTATTTCGAGCGCGATCGGCGGTGAAGTTTTCGCGACGAGCGTCGGCGCGCGGGTGGCGGCCATGCCCTCGGGGCCGAGCGTGTCGATTTGCGCGAGGCGCTCGGTGAGCTTCGCTTCACGCTCCGCGGCCGGCCAGTCGCCGTAGCCGCCCGCCGGCCCGAGGAGGATCATGCTTCGCACGCGCTCGGGGTGCGCGGCGGCGTAGGCCGTGGCCATCAGGCAGCCGAGCGAATTTGCGACCAGCACCACGTCCTTCAGCAGCAGGCGCTCCAGAAACTCGTGCAGCGCCTGCGCGTAATCGGCCGGGCCCGGTTTTTCCGCGGGCAGAAAATCGGACTCGCCATACCCGGGCGCGTCCCAGGCGATGAGCCGGTAACCTTTCAGCGTCTCGAGCTGCGGCAGCCAGCCGGCGGAGGCAGCGCCGATGCCGTGCAGGCAGACGAGCGCCGGCCCGGTGCCCGATTCGCGGTAGGAAATGCCCTTCGACTTCCGGAGCGCGAAGCGCGCGATGCGCTCATCGATCATCGTCCGCTATTCTCGCGCCAATGCCACGATGCGCCGAAATCGTCGGCGGCGGCTTTGGCGGGCTGAGCGCCGCCTGCGCGCTCGCGCGGCGTGGCTGGCGGGTGCGCTTGCACGAGCGCGCCGATCAGCTGCGCACCGCGGGCGCCGGGATCAACGTGTACGAGAACGGACTGCGCGTGCTCGAGGCGCTCGGCGCCTGCGACGAGACGATCTCCGGCGGCGCGCGCCATAGTGTGCGCGAGACGCGCGACGAGCAAAACCGGCTGCTCTCTACCCATCCGTGGACCGTTCGCGTCTACGGCGTCCTTCGCCAGCGCATGATCGACGCGCTCGCCGCCGCGGCGCGCCGCGCGGGCGCCGAGATCATTACCGGCTCCGAAGGCGTGAGCGCGACGCCCGAGGGCGAGCTCATGCTCGCCGATGGCGGGCGAGCGCGAGCGGATCTCGTCGTCGCCGCCGACGGCGTCAATTCGCGCATCCGCGACTCGCTCGGCCTCCTCGCCCGACGCCGATTCCTGCCCGACGGCTGCATCCGCATTCTCATTCCGAAGATGGATGCGGCGGAAGCGACTGACGGCCGCACGATCGAGTACTGGTCCGGCCACCGCCGCTTGCTCTACAACCCGTGCAGCGAGACGCATCTCTATCTCGCGCTCACGATGCCGCACGCGGATGCGCAAGCGCGCGCCGTGCCGGTCGACAAGTCGCTCTGGGCAAGCTCGTTCCCGCATCTCGCGCCGCTCATCGCGCGAATCGGCGACATCGCGCGCTACGACCGCTTCGAGTACATCCGGCTCAAGCACTGGTCCGCTGGCAAAGTGGCGGTCATCGGCGATGCCGCGCATGCCATCCCGCCGAACATCGGGCAGGGGGCAGGCTGCGCGATGATGAACGCGCTCGCGCTCGCGGTGTATCTGGAACGCGAGCCGGATGTGCCGCGCGCGCTGCAATTGTGGGAACGGGCCGAACGCCCGCTCACCAATCACACGCAGCGCATCTCGCTTCTTTTCGGCATGCCGGCTTTCTGGCCGCCACGGCTGCGCGAGATGTTCTATTTTTTGGCCGGCCGCTCGCGCTGGCTCACGGAGCAGCGAACGCGCACCGCGCGGCACGTGCCGACCGGCACCTAGCGGGGCTTTTTACGGCGCGGACGCACGCCGATCTTCCAGTAAAGCACCCAGAGCATCACGGCGTACAGCGCGCCCACCAATGCGAAGTAGAAGTTCGCCACGCCGCCGCCGTGTCCGCCGAGCGAGCCGACGCCGACGGCGAAGGAAAGGAAAAGCACGAGAAAGCAGATCGACAGGCTTCTGAATCCGGGGCGCAGGTCAGCTTGCGGCCCCTGGCGATGGCGCAGCACCATCCAGAGCACGATCGCAAGCGGTGTCCCCCAGAAAATCAGGAAGCCGAGCAGGGACTCTTGCGCGCCCACGGCGCCCCGTTACCTCGAGGTCCCGATCCAGCCCTTCTCCGACAGATCGAAGATCACGCCCTCGGGATCCTTGTACTTCACCTCGAAGTTCGCCTCTTCCTTGCTCTTGCCGAGGGTAAAGAAGAACTTGCCGCCGGCGGCCTCGACGCGTTTCCTCGCCGCCTCGAGATCGTCGACCTGAAAGCCGAAGTGGTGCGCGCCGGCAAAAGCCTCGGCATTCTTGAGCCCGGAGCCGGTCTCGCCCTTGTATTGGAGGAGCGCGAGATTGATCACGCCATCACTGAGATAGATGGCCGAGCCCATGTCGATGTGTTCTTCGCCGACGCGTTCGAGCTCGAAGACGCTCTCGTAGAAGCGCGCGGCGCGCTCGAGGTCGTGCACCACCACCGCAATGTGCCGCAGCTTCGCCACGGCCTCAGTATAGACCGGCCACGTCGGGAATCCAGCCGCGCTGGCGCCGCGCGAGGCGCGTCTCCTCGGTCTCGGCATCGAAGCTGATCGGCGCGCGGCGAAGGAGCGAAGCATCGACATTTTCGAATGCGTTGACGCTCACCACTGCGTAGAGACGGCCGTCGATGCGGCTCGTCACGAGCGGCACGACGCCGCACGCGTTGCAGATGTGGAACTGCGCCGTTTTCGTGCCGAACTCATAGCGCGACACGCGCGCCGTATCGGCGATGCTCACCTTGAGCGCGCCGCCGGGGCACGAAGTCCAGACGCCGCCGTGTTTCTGGCAGAACGTGCACGAACAGGCGCGCGCCGGAATCTCGACGGGCTCCGGGCGCCAGTCGAGCGTGAAGGAAATGTTTCCGCAGTGGCACTTACCCTGGATGAGCACTTATCGGTCCTTCCGCCAACGCTCGTCGGCGAGTACCACCGATGTCTCGATCTGCCGCGGCGGAATGGACCAATAACGACGAAGAAGCCGCTCCTTCTCCTCCGGCGTCACGAGCGCGAAGCCGTTTCGCTTGTAGAAATCGATCGCCCAGGATGCCGCGGCCCACGTGCCGATCAGCACCGGCTTCTCGGTGAGCCGGCGCACATACGAGAGGAGCGATTGGCCGATGCCCTGGCGCTGCACGCTCGGCGCGACGTAGGCGTGACGCACGAGCGTTACATCGCCTTTGTCCTGCATTCCCATGACGCCGAGCGTGCGGCTCGCGTCCTCGGCCACCCAGAAGACGACGCCCGCGCCGAGCTCGGCCGCGAGCTCGCCTGCCGGCATGTAGGGCTCATGCCAGCGGTCCTCCGGAATCACGCCGCGATAAGCTTGCGCGGCATCGTTGATGATGGCGAGCATCGCGGCCCGGTCCGCGTCGCGAGCGAGGCGGATGTTCATAGGTGCGCGAAGGCCGCCGGTCGCGTGTCCCAGCGGTCGTGCAATCCGTCGACATAGGTGATCGGCACGTCGGCGAGCTCCTCGTCCGAGACCTCGAGGCAGCCGAGATTCACGCCATACATTTTGCCGATCGGCGTGTCGTTGCCGACGCCAAAGGGGCGCACGCCGCAATGGCGGCAGAAGTAGTGCTCGTTCTTTTTGCGCCCGAAAAGATAGTGGGTGAGCTCGTCGCCGCCGGCGAGCAGCCGAAAGCCTTCCGGCCGCGCGACCGCCGCCCAGAACCGCGTGCGGCGGCAAATCGTGCAATTGCAGCGAAAAGTGGGCTCCGTGAGATCGAGGTCCGCTTCGAATTGCACGGCGCCACAATGGCAGGCGCCACGATAGGTTTTTAGCATGCTGCCTCCGCTCAGGCGGCGAGCAAGCGGTCCTGCTCGATCACCGCGCTCGGAGAGAATAGCCGCACATTTTCCTCGATGGCGCGAAGCTGCGCTTGCACGGCGACCGGGCCGACGCCGGCGGGCCCATACGCGACATAGAGAACGTGCGAAGTGGCAGGCGAGATGGCTGACCGGTTGTCTTGGCCGTAGATGATCGAGCACGATACGCCGCTTGCGTCCCGCATGACGATGTCGCCGGCATGGAGCGTTTTCCGCGTGCCGCTCATCTGCACAATCTCGTCGTCTTCGCGGGACACGTCGATCGTCAAAGGCGGCCGCAAGCTCGCGACATCATGGCCGGCGGTGAGGACGAGCGTCTCCAGCTCCGCGGCGAAATTCGCATCCACCAAAGGCGAGACGCTCGGCAGGCGCTTTCCTTTGAGCACGATCGACTCGAGCTGCAGCTGCACGTGGTAGGTCTTGCCGAATTTGCGGTAGTACTGAACATAGGCCGACATCACGGGCAGCGCGGTCAGCTTCTGACGCTCGAAGCCGTTGTATTGCTGCCGCAGCCCT
This sequence comes from Burkholderiales bacterium, assembly GCA_046263015.1. Taxonomy (GTDB): domain Bacteria; phylum Pseudomonadota; class Gammaproteobacteria; order Burkholderiales; family SG8-39; genus SCGC-AG-212-J23. The sequence continues at coordinate 4,727 of JBHELS010000110.1, forward strand.
GCCTCGACGGCGTGCTTGCGCTCGTCGAACGCGGCGGAAATGTCCGCTTGTGCGACGCCGGAGAGCTCGAGAAGACCAATCACGGCGCCGCGGTGAGCGACGCGCCAGCCATCGGTAGCGCTGACGGCGAGCGCCGTCATCGCTTCGCCTTCAGTCGCTGAGCGGGGTTTCGGTGTGCTCGGGCGCGGCCGGTGCCGGCGGATCGGCCTGCGGCGCTTTTGCCTTGAGCTCGCGCGCTCCGGCATAACTGCAGCCGGCAAGCGCGAGCAGCATGAAGGCGCTGATATAGCCTTGGAAAGTCTCGGCGATCAAGAGGACGACCATGCCGCCGAGCGCGAGCAGCGGAATGGCTGCGAGCAGCGCGGCGACCATCGCCTCGCGCGGGTTCTGCGGCAGGCGCGGCATTTGCGGGATCGGCATTGCGCCCAATCATAGCCGCCGCCGCCCGCGCGCACCGCGAAAAGGTTCTCGCTCGGCGCGCCTGAATTGCATCAATCGCCCTCACGCGCGTGGTTGGACATCGAAGCGGCGCCGACGGGGGCTCGCAAGCGGGCGCGCACGAGGTCGATGTGCTGGCGAAGGGCGTACAGCTCTTCCGTGTAGGCAAGGGGCACCGTGATGGCCGCGACGCGCGACTCGAGCTTGTCGAGCGAGGTGAGCAGTTCGTCGCGCGAACGCGCGCCATCCTCGAGCTCGTACTCGATCAGGCGCAGGTTGCGGTACCACCGGAAGATGCGCGAGCGTACGCGAAAGACGTAGAGCGGTGGCACGAGCCGCGAGAGCGGGATCAGCACGGCGACGATCGAGAAGAGCGCGACCCACATGCGGTCGATCACGTTCGAGAGCCAGAAGGGCAGATAGCGCTGCAGGAGCGGCGGACCGGTGCGGTAGAAGCGCTCGGCGTCTTTCGCGAGCGGGAACTCGTTCCCCGCGGCGCTCGGGAACTGCCCAGCGCGCGCGATCCAGCCCGGCGCGTTGTGGATCCGGGTCGCCGCCTGCACGAAGAGCTCGATGATCGCCGGATGGGTGTCCTCGCGCGCGACGAGCGAGGTGGTCGCGGCGATGAGCTGCAAGTCGTGGTTCGGCACGTCGAGCGCGATGCTCGCAACGCCGCGCGGCAGCACCACCGGGCTCACGTAGCGATAGCGGCGAGCGTAGGCCTCGGCGTTCGCGAACTCGTAGAGGCGCACGCCGGGCGTCTGTAGGAGCATCTGCACGAGGGGCGCTTCCGGCGCGCTGACGAGCGCGATCGCATCGAGTTTGCCGTCGAGCAGATTGACCACCGCGTCGGTGTCGCCAAGGAGCGAGCGCTCGAGCTCGTCGCGCTCCATCTGGTTTGCGCGCAAGAGCCGCATGAAGAGTCCCGGCGTGCCGCTGCCGCGCGCGCCGATCGCGACCCGCTTGCCGCGGAGCTGGCCAAGCGAGGTGAACTCGCGTAAGCGCTCGGCGCGGTAGAAGATCCAGACAGGCTCGTAGAACAGGCTTCCAAGCGAGACGACCGGCTCGATAGTCGCGTTCTCGTTCGTGCGGATCGTTTCGGACGAGCCGCCCTGCACGAAAGCGAGGTCCACCGCCTGCTTGCCATCGCGCAGCAGCACCAGGTTCTCGCGCGAGCCCGCCGTGTGCCGCAGCTCCACGTCAATGCGATAGCGCTTGAGCTCCTCGGCGTAGCGCCGGCCGAACTCAGCGTAGGCGCTATTTTCCGGGCCCGTCGCGAGCACGACGCGATGTGGCGGGGTCGGGTCGAGCAGGAAATAGGCGCCGATGAGAAGCGCGACGCCGACCAGCAAAAACGGTCCCCACGCGAGCGCGAGGTCGCGGATCGAGACCAGCGTCTCCCGGACGATGCGCGGCACTAGACTACCTCCAAGCGGAATTCGGGGAAGTCTACTTCAGCGGCGCTGGCCGGCGCTCGCGCGCGAGGCGGAGAAGCGCGACACGGGCGCGCTCGCCTGCGTGCTCACATGGGCTTGCGCGCCGGCGCCTGCGCGAAACTGGCCGGCGTTCACGGGGCGCGAGATGG
>JBHELS010000111.1:0-3051 GCA_046263015.1 Burkholderiales bacterium
CTGGCCCACCATTCGCGGAGGACCGGATGAAAATCAAGGGGTAGCAAGGTCGTCATTTTGACATTAGATTCAGGCGTTGATTCATGCTGAGCGCAGCCCAAAGGAAAGAGCTCAAGGCACGGGCGCACAAGCTCGAGCCGGTGGTGCTCATCGGCAACAACGGCGTCACCGACCAAGTGGTCAGGGAAGTCGACAGCGCGCTGAAAGCGCACGAGCTCATCAAAGTGCGCGCCCCCGGCCTCGAGCGCGACGCGCGCGAGGAGGCGATGCAGAACCTCTGCGAGCGGACGGGCGCCGAACCGGTGCAGGCGATCGGCAAGATTTTCGTCATGTACCGCAAGCACGATGAATAAGCCTCTCGGCATGCTCGATCTCGCGGAGCTCGCGAAGCTCACGCGCACGGGAGAGATCGAAACGGTGGTGACGGGCTTCACCGATCACTACGGGCGCCTGCTCGGCAAGCGCTTCGATGCCGAGATGTTCGTTGAGGACATCGCGGCGCATGGCGCGCACGCTTGCGACTATCTCCTCACGGTCGACATGGAGATGGAGCCGGTGCCCGGCTACAAATTCGCGAACTGGGAACTCGGCTACGGCGACTTTCACCTGGTCCCCGACATGAAGACGCTCAGGCGCGCGAGCTGGCTCGAGAAGACGGCGCTCGTCATTTGCGACGTGAAGGACGAGAAGACCCACGATCTCGTGGGCGTGGCGCCACGCTCGATCCTGCGTCGACAGGTGGAGGCGGCGCGCAAGACGAGCTTCCAGGCGTTCGCCGCCACCGAGCTCGAGCATTACCTCTTTCGCACGAGCTATCGCGAGGCGTCGCAGAAGCGCTACCAAGATCTGGAACCTGCCGGCTGGTATCTCGAGGACTATCACATCCTGCAAGGCACGCGCACCGAGAGCTTTCACGCTCTCGCGCGCCGGCACCTGAAGCACTCGGGCGTGCCCGTTGAAACGTCGAAGGGCGAATGGGGCAACGGTCAGCACGAGGTGAACGTGCGTTACGCCGAAATCCTCGACATGGCCGATCGCCACGTGATCTTCAAGCAATGCCTGAAGGAGGTTGCCGAGGCGGCCGGCATGAGCCTCACCTTCATGGCGAAGCCGGACGCATCGCAGGCGGGCTCGAGCTGCCACATCCACCTGAGCCTGTGGCGCGACAACGCCAACGCCTTTCCCGGCAATCACCAGCTCGGGCGGGCCAAGGTATCGGATGCCTTCCGCTGGTTCCTCGGTGGCTGGATCGCGCACGTGCCCGACGTGATGGTGTTCTACGCGCCGACGATCAACTCCTACAAGCGCTACGTCGATGCCTCGTGGGCGCCGACGCGCCTCGCCTGGAGCTACGACAATCGCACGGCCGGATTCCGCGTTGTCGGCGACGGTAACGCCCTGCGCATCGAGTGTCGCATCGCCGGGGCGGACGCCAACCCCTATATGGCGCTCGCCGCCGCGCTCGCGTCCGGCTTGGACGGCATCGCCAACAAGATCGAGCCACCCGAGCTCTTCGTCGGCGACGTCTATCAGGCGCGCAACTTGCCGCGCGTGCCCTACACGCTCGCGCAGGCGAACGAGCGCTTCACGGCGAGCGAGTTCGCAAAACGCGCCTTTGGCGCCGATGTGGTCGAGCACTACGCGCACTTCTTCGCCACCGAGGTCGCGGCCTATGACAAAGCGGTCACCGATTGGGAGCGCAAGCGCTACTTCGAACGCATATGAGACTGAAAGACAAGGTGGCACTTATCACCGGCGCCGGGAGCGGTATCGGGCGCCAAGCGGCGCTCCATTTCTCGCGCGAAGGTGCAGCGATCGTCGCGGTTGACGTGAACGAGAAAGCGGCGCAGGAAACGGCCGGCATGCTCGCGAACGCCATTGCCGTGAAAGCCGATGTCTCCAAGGCCGGCGATTGCCAGAACATGGTGGCGGCGGGCGAAAAGCAGTTCGGCCGCATCAACGTGCTTTTCAATAACGCCGGCATCATGCACGGCAAGGACGACGACGCCGTCTCAACCGATGAAGCGATCTGGGACCTGACGCTCGACGTCAATGCGAAGGGCGTGTTCCTCGGCTGCAAGTACGGCATCCCGGCCTTGCAACGCGCGGGCGGCGGCTCGGTGATCAACACCGCGTCCTTCGTCGCCACGCTCGGCGCCGCGACGCCGCAGATCGCCTACACCGCGAGCAAGGGTGCGGTCCTCGCCATGACGCGCGAGCTGGCGGTGATTCACGCCAAGCAGAAGATCCGCGTGAACGCGATCTCGCCGGGCCCGCTCAACACCGAGCTCCTGATGAGCTTCCTCGACACGGAAGCGAAGCGCCAGCGGCGGCTCGTCCACGTACCGATGGGGCGCTTCGGCGAGGCCGAGGAGATCGCGCGCGCCGCGGTATTCCTCGCCTCCGACGAATCGTCCTATGTCACCGGCGCCGACATCCGCGTCGACGGCGGCCTCACGGCGGCGTACGTCACCCCGGAATGAAGCAGCGCACCATCAGCCCGGTCGACGGTTCCGTCTTCGTCGAGCGTCCGCTCGCGAGCGATAGCGACATCGAAGCCGCGCTCGCCAACGCGATCGCGGCGCAACGCAAATGGCGGCAGGTGCCCGTAGCCGAGCGGGTGAGCTTCGTGCGGCGCATGGTCGATTGGTGCGTCGCGCACGCCGACAAAATGGGCGAGGAGCTCTCCTGGCAGATGGGGCGGCCGATCGCGTACACGCCGAACGAGATACGGCGCGGCTTCCAGGAGCGCGCGCTCTACATGTGCTCGATCGCGGAAGCCGCGCTTGCCGACGTGCGCGTCGAACAGAGGGCAGGCTTCGAGCGCTTCATCCGCCGCGAGCCGCTCGGCGTCGTGCTGGTGGTGGCGCCGTGGAACTATCCGTGGCTGACATCGGTGAACGCCGTAGTCCCCGCGCTCCTTGCCGGCAATACGGTGATCCTGAAGATGGCGCAGCAGACGCCGCTTGTCGCGGAGCGCTATGCCGAGGCGTTCGCCGCCGCGGGCTTGCCGGCGGGCGCCTTCCAGTATCTGCATCTCGACCACGCGCA
>JBHELS010000112.1:0-5311 GCA_046263015.1 Burkholderiales bacterium
GCCGCCGTCGTGGTGGTAGGCGGGCACGCCCGCTTCCGCCATCGTCGGCACCTCGGGGAAGGAGGGATGGCGCTTGGCGCCGCTGAAGGCAAGCGCGCGCACGCGTCCGCTCTTGTAGTGCGGCATGAGCGGCGGCGGCGACGCGAGCACCACCTGCACTTCGCCCGCGGCAGCCGCTGCGGTTGCCGGTCCGCCGCCCTTGTAAGGAATGTGCGTCATCTTGATCCCGGTCAGATTGTCGAACACCTCCGTTGCGAGGTGCCAGGTGTTGCCGACGCCGGGCGTGCTGTATGCGAGCTGATTTTTCTTCGCGTACTCGATCAGCTCCTTCAGGTTCTTCACCGGAAGATTGGCATTCACCGCCACGATCAGTCCGCCATTGGTGACGAGATTGGTGATCGGGGTAAAGTCCTTCTCCGTGTCGTACGGCAAGCTCTTGTGTACGTAGGGGTTGATGACAAAGCCCGACGAGTAAACAAGCAGCGTATAGCCATCGGGCGGCGCCTTCGCCACGGTCGTCGCGCCGACGATGCCGTTCGCGCCGCCCTGGTTTTCCACCACGAACGGCTGTCCGAGCTGGCTCTGCAGCTGCGCCGCCACGACCCGCGCTACCGTATCGGGTCCGCCCGTCTGCGCCGCCACCACCACGCGCACGGGCCGGTTGGGATAGTTCTGCGCCTCGGCCGACGCGACGCTCACCATGCACGCCGCCGCCAACGCCCCCCAGTATTTCGCTCTCAATGCAGCCTCCTCTCCGCCGGCGATGGTTCGAGATAGGGCGCCGGCGCGCCCTTCGGAATGATGCCGCTCGGATTCACTTTCTTCACCGACCAGTAGCCGATCACGTAATAGCGCGGCTTGACCGTCGCTGCGACACCCGGCACGCGATAGAGCTCGCGCAGGTAACGGCTCAGGTTCGCAAAATCGGCGATTCGCTGCCGGTTGCAGCGAAAGATCGAAAAGTAGGCAACGTCGAAGCGCACGAGCGTCGGAAAGAGCCGCCAGTCGGCCTCGGTGATCTGCCGGCCGATCAGATACGGCTGCCGGCCAAGCCGTGCGTCCAGCTCATCCAGCGCGGCGAAGAGCTCGTCGTATGCCTTGTCGTAGGCCTCCTGCGAGCGCGCGAAGCCACAGCGATAGACGCCGTTATTTACCTTCGCATAGACGAACTCGTTCATCCGGTCGATCTCGCCGCGCAGCTGCGGCGGATAGTAATCGGTGTCGTCGCCTGCGATGCCTTTGAATTCGCTATTGAGCATGCGGATGATTTCGGAGGACTCGTTGTTGACGATGCGCCGCGTCTGCTTGTCCCAGAGGGTCGGCACCGTCACCTTGCCGGTATAGCGCGGGTTCGCCGCGGCATAGGCCTCGTGCAGGTAATGAAAGCCATTCGCTTCGTCGGGAGTGCAGTCCGGAAACGCCCGGTTCGCCTCGAACGTCCAGCCCTGCTCGCGCAGGCCTGGAATCGCATAGGCGACGGAGATCGCACTCTCCAGTTTTTTCAGCGCGAGATAGATGAGCACGCGGTGCGCCCACGGGCAGTTCCATGCGACGTAGACGTGGTAGCGGCCCGCTTCGGCCTTGTAGCCAGACGAGCCGTCGGCGCTGATGCGATCGCGAAAGACGCTCTCGACACGCTCGAATTCCCCCCGCTTGCCGGTCTCCTGCGGCAGCTCCTCCTCGCGCCAGTGCCCCTCGATCAGGACGCCCATGCCATCTCTTTCACTTTCGGCCAGGTATCGGCATCGACCTTGTCGAAGGGCGCGCGATCTTCCGCCCGCATGCGCTCGAGAAGCTCCTTCTTCACCGAGGCTCGCGCGCGCATGCGCTCGTACCATTCGCCGATCCGCGGCAGGCGCTCCCACATACGCGAGAGCTTTAGCAGCTCGAGGCGCAGCACGTAGGGGATCACCGCGGCGTCCGCGAGCGAGAAGCTCTTTCCGGCGAGCCAGGGGCTACCCGAGGCGAGCGACGTGTCCATGAGCGTGAGCAGCTTGGCATGGTTCGCCACGGCGTCGCGCACGTACTTGGAGTCGAGGCCGTGGAGCGCGACGTCGCGCTTGTACTCGGTCCGCTGCTTCGAGGGGGACTTGGCGAGCCGCTTTTCGATCTCTTCGCCGCTTAGGCCCGCGAACCAGGGGCGAAAGGCGGTGGCGAACGTGAGGATGGTGCACGAGTTGTGCACGTACTCGTCGACCAGCTTGTTGTACTGGCGGACGAGCGCGCGCTCGTGCAGGTCACGCGGCATGAGCGGCGGCTCGGGAAACGCTTCTTCAAGGTAATACAGGATCACCGATGACTCGATCAACGGCGGCTTCTCGTGGACGAGCGTCGGCACCACGGCATTCGGGTTCAGCTGCATGTACTGCGGATCGAACTGATCGCCGCGCAGCGTCATCAGATGCTCGCGATACTCCAATCCCTTCTCCGCAAGCGCGATGCGCACCTTCTGCGCGCACACGGAATTGATGCTGTGGTAGAGCTCAAGCATTGATCGCCTCCGCGATTCGCGCTGCGGTCAACGGCAGCTTGCGCACCCGCACGCCAAGCGCGTCGTAGAGCGCATTGGCGATTGCCGCGACCGTCGGTCCCATCATGCATTCGCCCGCGCCCAGCGACGGCAGATCGTTCCGCACGATGTGCACCTCCACGGGCGGCGCCTCGCTGAACTTGAGGATCGGGTAGTCCTCCCAGGTCACGGCGCCCGGGCGCCACGCTTCCTTCAGCGTCCAGCTCGTCGCCTGCACGCATCCGCCTTCGACCTGATTCGCCACGCCATCCGGATTCACCGGGAGGCCGACATCGACCACTGCCACGAGATGCGTCACCCGCACCTCGTGCGTCACCTCGATCTCCGCCACCACCGCGCAATAGCCGCCGACGTTCTTGTAGCGCGCGTACGCAACCCCGTGTCCTCGGCCTTCGCGCTTACCGACTGCGCGCCAGGCCGAGTGCCGCGCCGCCTCTTCCACCACGGCACGGCCGCGTGGGTCGTTGAGATGGCGCAGGCGAAACTCGACCGGATCGGCCTTCGCCGCCGCCGCGAGCTCGTCCATGAAGGATTCAATGGCGAAAACGTTGGCGAAAGCGCCCAGCGAGCGCAGCGACGACCCAGGCACCGGCGCTTCGCGCACATAGTGATGCATGACGAGCAAATCCGGAAATTCATAGCCGGGAATCGCATTCCTTTGCGCACCGCCCGAGGGCAGCGGCGGATCGATCGCGGGCGCGCGCTCGAACGGCTGGGCGAGCTCACCCGCGGCGATCAGCACGGGTTTGCCCGCGCGGCCCGGGCGATGCGTATGCCCGTTGCTCCAGAGATCGTGCCGCCACGAGACGATGCTGCCTTCTGCATCGAGGCTCGCTTCGAGGGCCACCACTTGCGCCGGACCGTAGGGTTCCCAGGCAAATTCGTCCTCGCGCGTCCATTGCAGGCGCACGGCCCTGCCCTTTGCCATGCGCGCGATCAGCGCCGCGTCGAGCGCTACATCATCGGCGCCGTTATGCCCGTAGCAGCCGGGGCCTTCGGCGTGACGCACGATGATTCTCTCCTCCGGCATGCCGAGCACCATGGCGATCTCCTGCCGCAGGCCGAAGATGCCCTGCGTGTGCGACCACACTTCGAGCGTATCGCCCTGCATGCGCGCGAGCGCGCACGACGGACCGATCGACGCGTGGCAAATGAAGGGCTTGCGGTACTCGGCGCGCAGCCGCGTGACGCCGCGCGCCTTGGCCCGCGGATCGACTTTCTCCTTCGTGACGTTGTTTTCGCTCGCGTGGCTCTTCAGCCAACCGTAATAATCCTCCGGGATCGTCGGACCGTCGGTCCACTGGGCTTTTGCGCGCAGCTTCTCGGCCGCCTGGATCGCGTCTTCTTCGCGCGCGGCAAGCACCGCGGCGAAATTGCCGTCGCGGACGATCTCAGTTCCCGGCGGAGCCGGCGGTAGCGAGACGAGCTTCGCGAACGCTCGCGCCGGGCGCAGGATCCGCGCGTGCAGCATCCCGGGCAGCACGATGTCCTGCACATAGCTCGGCCGTCCGGCGATCTTCGCCGGCAGCTCGAGGCGCGCAATGCTTTTGCCGACGATGCGGTATTCGGCCGCGGGTTTCTCCGGCGCATTTGCCGGAATGTCGCCCGCGATGTCGAGCTCCCAGTAGGAGCGCTTGCCGCTGCGCTTCAAGAGCTCGCGCAGCTCGGCGCACGCCTTGCGCAAGCCCTTGCCGCCGTCCTGGATGGAGAGACTGCCGGAGGTCACGCCCTCGTCCGGGCTGTAGGCGGTGCTCGCCGGAAGGATGCGAACTTTATCGAGCGGCACGCCGAGTTCCTCGGCCGCGATTTGCGAAAGCGCGGTGCTGATGCCCTGCCCGAGATCCACTTTGCCGGTCGCGATGGTGACCGTGCCGTCGCGCTCGAAATGCACGCGCTGCGTGAGGCGCCGCGCGTCGGCGAGCGGCAGATGCGTATCGACGGGCTTATTCATGGGCGGCGCGCATCACGGCCTTCACCACGCGATTGTGCGACCCACAGCGGCAAAGATGCTTGTCGAGCGCGGCGCGCACTTCGGCTTCGGACGGGCGCTTGTTCGCCGCGAGGAGCGCGGCCGCGCTCACTGCGATGCCGCTCATGCAGTAGCCACATTGGGCCGCCTGCTCGGCGATCAGCGCTTTCTGCACCGGGTGCAATTCGGCATCGCCGCCGAGGCCCTCGACCGTGGTGACCTGCTTGCCGACGGCAAAAGAGAGCGGCAGGTCGCATGAGGCCATCGGCCGGCCGTCGATCAGGACATAGCACGCGCCGCACAGGCCGCTACCGCAGCCGAAGCGACTGCCGAAGAGCCCGAGGTCGTTGCGCAGCACGTAAAGAAGCGGCGTGTCGGGCTTCGACTGCACGGCCCGGGTCGTGCCATTCACAGTGAGATTCATGCGAGGTTCAGGAGGTCCTTCGCGTTGCCGAAATAGATCTTACGCTTGTCGCCTTCGGAGAGATTAAGCTCCTCGACCGAGCGGATGCCCTCGCGGATGAACATCGGCCCGCCCTCCGGATCGAACGGGCAGTCGCTCGCAAAAACGATCTTGTCGGCGCCGAAAAAGGCGAGACCGCAGGCGAGCGGCGCCGCCGCGCCGCCGAGCACCGTGTCGCCGTAGAACATCTTGAAGTACTCGATCGGCTGGCGCTTCAACCGCTTCAGCACCTCCGCCTCGTCGCCTTCGGCGCTGCGCGAGCCGAGCTGCGCCCACAGCGTCTCGGCGCGCCCGGCGAAATACGGGATCATGCCGCCGCAGTGGTGCGTGATGATGCGCAGCTTCGGCA
>JBHELS010000113.1:0-11718 GCA_046263015.1 Burkholderiales bacterium
CGATCGCCGCCGCCTTCGGGCTGCGGAATTGGCCGCGGCGGCGAGGGCTCGAAGGGCTTCGCGAGCGACCAGGCGGCCGCAAGCTCGCCCGCCTTGCCCGGGCGTGAGGAGTGGGTATTGCTCCAGACGTCGTACTGCCAGCCGCTCACATTGCCGCCGGCGTCCAACGTCGCTCGCGCGCGCGAGATCATTGCCGGGCCGAAGGGCTCCCAGGCGTGCTCGTCCTCGCGCATCCATTGCACGCGCACCGGCTTTCCCGGCACTTGCCGCGCAATCAGCGCCGCGTCGGCGGCGACGTCGTCGGCCGCGTTATGTCCATAGCACCCCGCGCCTTCCATGTGGACGCAGTGGATGCGCTCCGCGGGCATCGCCATCAGCTCGGCAAGGGCGCCGCGCAGCGGGTAGACGCCCTGGCTGTGCGTCCACACCGTGAGCGCCTCGTTCTCATAGCGCGCCACCGCGCACGCCGGGCCGATCGAGCCGTGGATCTGATACGGCCGGCGGTACTCCGCTTCGATGGCGCGGCCGCTCGGCAGTTGCGCGTCGGCGCCAGCGATCACGCTGTCTTCCGATTTGAGCTGCGGCAGCGTGGCGTAGATGTCGCGCGGCAGTTTCCCGGTTTCTTCCCACTTGGCGGCGGAGCGCAGCGCCCGCATCGCCTGCACCGCGGTCCATTCGCGTGCCGCGACGACGGCGAGGAAGCTGCCGTCGCGCACGATCTTGACGACCCCGGCCATATTGGCGACCGGGTCCATTTCGACCGCCTTAAGTCGCGCGCCGTAGCTCGGCGGCCGTACGACGCGTGCATGCACCATGTCGGGAAGCCGCAGATCGTGTACATAGGCCGCACCGCCAGTCACTTTCGCCGGGATATCCACCCGCTGGACCGATTTGCCCATGATGTTGCGGGTTTTGCTGAGCGGCGATTGCGGCTGCGCGCGCACGTGCAGAAGCTCGCCCTCGACGAGCGCGCCGTAGCTCATGCGCTTGCCGTCGGGCGCGCGCACTTCGCCGCCTTCGGCGCGAAGCCGCGCCGGGTCCACGTTCAAGCGCTTCGCGGCTTGTGCGATAAGGAGATCGCGCGCCTGCGCCGCGGCGTGCAGGATGGCGGTGGCGCTGTCTTTCATCGAGTTGCTCCCCGCCGTGTAGCCCTCGTTCGGTGTGAGCTTGGTGTCGGCCGTGATGAGCGAGATCGCGGACATCGGCACGACGAGCTGCTCGGCGGCGATCTGCAGGATCGCCGTCTTGATGCCCTGCCCAAGCTCGGCTTTGCCGGTGAAGACCAGGATCCGGCCGTCGGCGTTGATGCGCAGCCAGGCATCGAGCGTCGGTTCCTTGTCGAGCGAGCCGGGCAGCTTCTGCGCGAAGGCCGGCAACGAAAAGCTGACGATTAGCGCGCCGCCGGTGGCGATGAATTCGCGGCGGTTCATGATTTCCCCCGCAGCAGTTCACCCGCGCGCAGGGCGGCGCGGACGATTCTCATATGCGTGCCGCAGCGGCAAAGATTCGGCTGCAGCGCCGCGCGAATCTCCGCTTCACTCGCATCGGGCTTGCGCTCGAGGAGCGCCTGCGTGCGCATCATCATGCCCGGAATGCAATAGCCGCATTGCGCCGCCTGCGCCTCGATGAACGCCTGCTGCATCGGCCCGGGCTTTTCGGCTGTGCCGAGGCCTTCGACGGTGCGGATCTTGCGACCTTGCAACACCGAGACTGGCGTAATGCACGAGAAGATGGGCTCGCCGTCGGCGAGCACCGTGCAGGCGCCGCACTGCCCGAGCCCGCAGCCGAACTTGGCGGCGTTCAGGCCGAGCTCGTCGCGCAGCACATAGAGAAGCGGCGTGCCGCCATCGGCCTGCACCTCGTGCACGCGATCGTTGACATCGAGCTTTGCCATCACTGACCTCTCGAAAGTTGGCGCACGTCGGCGGCCACGTTCGGCCAGGCCGGCTGGCCGCTCAGCGCGCGCAGGTAAATCAGTAAATCGGTGAGCTGCTCGTTGGTGAGGGCACCGGCGAAGGCTGGCATCCACGCGCCCCTCTCACCTTCCGAGGGCACGATGCCGTCGCGGATGATGTAGGCGAGATTGCGCGGCGTCGGCATGGTGAGGGCCGTGCCGAGCGGCAGCTCGAGTGCGCCGCCCTGCTCGCCGCGGCCGCGGTTATGGCAATCGGCGCAGCTCCCGTCGTAGACGGCATTGCCCTGCACTGCCTTCGAGCTGCGGGCGCGCGCGAGTGCCGCCTCGCGTGCCTTCGCGCGCTCGGCGTCGCCGCGCGTGTCGAGGGACACGATGTACGTCGCGATCGCTCGTACATCGGCCTCGTTCACCTGCGAGAGATCGTGGACCACGTCAGCCATCGGCCCGGCGCTCACCGAGTGCAACTCGGCGATGCCGCGATGCAGATATTCCTGCAGCGCGTCCACGGTCCACGGCACCGGCGATGGCGAAGCGCTCGTCAACGCCGGCGCGTGCCAGCCTTCGACCTCGCCGCCGGCGAACGCGGCGTCCTTGCGCTCGGCGCCAAGTCGATTGCGCGGCGTGTGGCAAGCGCCGCAGTGACCGAGCCCCTGCACGAGGTACGCGCCGCGGTTCCACTCAGCGCTTCGGTCGGTCACAGCCTGATAGACGCCGGGCTCGAAGTAGCGTGATTTCCACACGCCGATGAACGCACGCGGAATCGGCACGCTGCTCGCGCGGTTCTCCTGACGTACCGGCTCGCGCGTCATGAGAAACGCGTAGAGCGCGGCGATGTCGTCATCCGCCACCTTCGTGAAATGGTCGTACGGGAACGCCGGATAGAGTTGGCGGCCGTCGCGATCGACGCCCTCGCGCATGGCGCGCGCGAACGCTGCCTGCGACCAGCGGCCAAGGCCGGTGTCGGCATCCGGCGTGATGTTGGTGCCGTACACCGTGCCGAAGGGCGTCTTGATCGGCGTGCCGCCGGCGTAGGCCTTGCCGCCCTGCGCGGTGTGGCAGCCGAGGCAATTGCCGAGACGCGCGAGCGTCGCGCCCCTCGTGACGAGCTCGCGCGAAAAGGACGGCGGCTGCTCAAGCGGCGGCAGCCGCTCGTGCGAGGCGCAGGCGGTGAAGCCCGTCAGCACGGCGAGCGCCGCGACGACGGCGCCGCCGCTGATTACGGAAAGGTCAGTAGCGCTTCGCAGGATCGGTCTGGCCGGACACGGCTACGCCGTACTCGTAAACCATTTTGCCACCGAGCCAGCCCGAGATGACGAGAAGCGCAAGGCTGATGAGCGACAGCCACACGAGTCCGCCCGGATTCTGCGGCTCGCGCCAGCGCATCGCCGCGTTGATGATGTAGAGCGCGACGATCGTCAGGTTGAGCGCCATGTGCTTGATCGCGGTCGAGCGCGGGCCCTCGGGCAGTGAGAGGAGGTCAATGAGCCCGGGAAGCGCAGCGAGCAGCGCGCCGATGATGCCGCCGACCATGGTGTAGAGCGCGATCGTCGTCCACGGCTCGGCGGAGCCACCGAACTTGTACACGAGATCGCAGACGAAGGAGAAGATCCAAAGGCCGATCGGAATCGGCACGAGCATCGGATGAATCGGATGACGGGCAATGCTGGCGGGCGTTTGCATTTTGATTTCTCTCGTTAGGATTGACGAACTCGTTCACGCTTTTCGGCAGGCCGCATGGCCCCGGTGCCGAAATACCAGCTGCGCTTCGGCTCGCGTGCCGATGCCCTCATGCACCGTGCGCACGGATGACCGTGCCGCAAATCACGGCGATCTGGGTGGGGCACGCCGCCGCCGACGTATCCATCGCTGGATAGCGCGGTACTCGTCGGCGCATTCGTCTACGCATAGTCTGGGGAAGGAAAGGTCAACCGCCCCGCGGCGGCTGGGGCCAGGCAGGCATCGCGGCGCAGTTTTACGCCGCCCGCATGCGCACGCCTAGCGCATGCGTGCTCGCATCATGTGACCTGCGACCGCGAGCCTGAAAGCCGACTAAGCTTGCGAAAAGGCAACGCTTCCGCTCCAGTAAACCGCAACCCGACACGAGCGCCGTAGGAACGCGCTACAGGAGTTTAAGGATTCGGCTACAGGCGCGCCGCGTCGCGAGAAACTCCGTCGAGGGCCGGCGGCGCGGGTGAAGGGATGCGATAACTTCGGGTCATGTACCTCTCCGGCATCGGCACCGCCGTCCCCGTGCGGCGCTATACGCAGATCGAATGCTGGGACGCCGTGCGCCGCGCGCCCCAGTTCCGCGGGTTGAGCGCACGCTCCAAAGCGACCCTGCAGGGCGTGCTGCTCAACGCGGCGAGCGGCATCGACGCGCGCCATCTCGCATTGGCGCAGCTCGACGAAGCATTCGATCTCGAGCCCGATGCGCTCGCCGCACGCTACGTTCGCCACGCGCCAGCGCTCGCGGCGGCGGCCGGCCGCTCGGCGCTCAACGATGCCGGGCTTTCGCCCCACGAGGTCGACGCCGTGGTGGTCAGCACCTGCACCGGCTACCTGTGCCCCGGGCTCACGAGCTACATGAGCGAGGCGCTCGGCTTGCGCGCGGATGCGCTCGGCCTCGATCTCGTCGGCCAGGGCTGCGGCGCGGCGCTACCCAACCTGCGCACCGCCGAGGCCCTGATCGCCGCCGGACGATGCGCGCACGTGCTGTCGATCTGCGTCGAGGTCTGCATCGCCGCGTTTTATATCGACGATGACATGGGCGTGCTGATCAGCGCCTGCATCTTCGGCGACGGGGCGGGCGCGGTGGTCCTCGCGAGCGACGCGCCGGAGGGCAAGCGGCGCGTCGAATGGCGCGGGGCCTGGTCGAGCACCGATCCAGCCGAGCGCGACACGCTGCGCTTCGAAGCGCGCGGCGGCATGCTGCGCAATATTCTCGCGCCCGAGGTGCCGGCGCTCGCCGGGGAGCGCGCAGCGGCGCTCCTCGAACGCGCGCTCGGCGAGGCGGGCGTCGCTCGACGCGATATCCGCTATTGGATCTGGCACGCGGGTGGCAAGCGCGTGCTCGATCGGCTGCGCGATGCCGCCGGCCTCGAGCCCGCCGATGTGGAGCCGAGCGCGCGCGTGCTGCGCGAGTACGGCAACCTGAGCAGCCCGTTCGTCCTCTTCGTGCTCGAGGCGGCATTGCGCGAGCGTGCGCCCGGGGGCTGCTGGTGGCTTTCCTCCTTCGGCGCCGGCTTTAGCTGCCACGGGGCGCTTCTCCGGGTCTCGGCGTAGATGTCAGAGCGCATACTCGAGCCGGAATGGCTCGATCACCTCGACGCGGCAGATCCGCGGGCGATACGCGCCCGCCGCGAATTGCGGCTCGTGAACGCGCTCATGGGCAATGCGCGCTTCATCGCGCGTGCGCTCCAGGGCGAGATCGGCGACGGCGCCCACATTGCCGAGCTCGGTGCGGGCGACGGGACGCTCATGCTCCGCGTTGCGCGAACCCTGCGCCCGCGACCCACCGGCGTGAGCCTCGCGCTCGTGGACCGGGTGAGCACGGTGAGCGACGATACGAGCGCCCGCTTTTCCGCGCTCGGCTGGCGCGTGGAGCAGCATGCGGCCGACGCGGCAGATTGGCTGCGTAGCGGCAGCTCACGTTACGACGCGATCTGCGCCAATCTCTTTCTGCATCATCTCGCGCCCGACGCGCTTCGCGAGCTCTTTGCGCTCAGCGCTCGGCGCGCGCGTCTCTTCGTCGCCTGCGAGCCGCTGCGCTCACCGCTCGCGCTTGCCGCGAGCCGCGCGCTCGGCCTCATCGGCTGCGGAGCGGAAACGCGGCACGACGCCGTCGTCAGCGTGCGGGCCGGCTTTGCCGGCAGCGAGCTCGCGCGCGCCTGGCCAAGCGCGGCAGGCTGGACGGTCGAAGAAAAGCGCGCCGGGCTTTTCAGCCATCTCTTCCGGAGCCTAGCCGCGCGCGGCGAGCGCGAGTAGTGAGGGCGCGTATCGCAGCCCCTCACGCGCCGAGCGGGCGAGAAGCGGATGCGTCGCGAGCGCTGCGAGGACGCTCGAGCGCCACAGCCGCCGCCTAAAGAGCGCCCGGTGCTGGCGACCATACTGCGGGACGGCCTCGGCACAGTCACCGCCGCGGGCAAGCGCCTCGGTGAGCGGACGGGCGAGCGCCGCCGCCGACTGCAGCGCTAGCGTTATGCCTTCACCCACGATCGGATGAACTTCCCCGGCCGCATTTCCTATCGTGAAAATGCCGTCGCGGACAACCGGGCGCGCGCCCGGACGAAGCGGACCTGCCGCGAGCCACGCTTGCTCGCGCACGCTGCCGGCGAACGCCTCGCGCAACGCCGCGCTCGAGGCAAGAGCGTGGCGAAAGAGCGCGTCGCCCGCGGCAAGCCCCGCATGCTGGCGACGAATCGCCTGGAGCACACCGCGCTCGACCGAACACGCAAAGGTGGCGCGCCCATCCTGCAGGGCAAGCGCGCCGGCGTAGCCGCCGGCGAAGGGCACGAGCGCGACGGTGCCGGCCGGTACGCCGTGCCTGGCGAAGTGCGCCTTGAAGCCGAAGAGGTCCCGGCGCGCAGGCGGTGAACGCGTGCACTGCGTCGCCAAGCCGCCCGGTTCCCAGGAGCCATGCGCGGCGACCACCGCGCGCGTTGAGAGCTCGAGGCGAGGCAAAGCGACGACCTTGAACATACCGCGGCCGGTGCGCTCGACGGCGATGGCGCGCGCCGGCTGATACACGCGGGCGCCCGCGCGGCGGGCCTGTTCCAGGAGGAGCGTGTCGAGCACCTCGCGCGCGAGCGCACGCGCGAGAACCAGAGGCGCCTGCAAGTCGCTCTCGCCGGCCCATAGCGCGACACGCCGCATCTCGGACGCGCGCAGCGCGGCTTGCGGCAAGCCGAGCGCATCGAGCTCGCGCACACCGGGCGCGGCGAGGAATTCGCCGCACACCTTGGGGCGCGGATATGCGCTTCTCTCGAGCACGGCGACATCCGCCCCCGCTTGCGCCAGGCGGGCCGCGAGCGCCGCCCCAGCCGGACCGCCGCCGATCACGACAACATCAAGCATCGCGTCGAAGAATAGCGCGAGAAATGCTACTTGGCCGCGCCGCGCAGCAGGAGCTCGACCGTCGCTTCGATCTCCGCGTCGTCGTCCCACGCGGCCTCGGGCGCGAGCAGCGCCCGGGCGATGATGTAGCCGAGGTTAAGCGAAATGATCGCGCGCGCGATCGCTTCGCGCGGCAGATCGGAACGAAGCTGCTTTCGGCGCTGGAAGCGCTCGACGGTGTCGAGCGCGTGGCGCCATAAGTTTTCGCGCCAGATGCGGGTCACCTTGTCGCGGAGCTCGAAATTACTCATGAGCGTGGCGAGCATCAGACGAAACTGCGGCGCCGAGGCGCGCGCCGCGCCCACGCGCAGCTTGAGGACGCGCCGATGCCAATCGCGGAACGACTCCGAGTCAGCGGCAAAGAGCTTGCCTGTCTCGGTGAGCTCGCGCGGCATGGTGGCGGCGAGCACCGCCGGAAACATGACCCGGCGATAAAGCTGCTCCTTGGTCGGGAAATAGCGAAAGAGCGTGCGCTCCGTAACCCTCGCCGAAGCGGCGATCTCGGCCGTGCGCGCGTCGCGATAGCCCTTGGCGCCGAAGATTTCCGTGGCAGCGGCGAGGATCGCAGCTTCTTTGTCGCTGCGCGGACGCTCGTAGCGGGCCGATTCACCGCGCAGCGTTTTCGCGCTAAGCCGTCTGGCAATCATGATTTTGCGGCGTGTATAGTGACGACTATACCTGTAACAAGGAGGAAGCATGAGGAAAGTCCGCGTCGCCCCCAAGGGCATGGGCATCAATGATTTCGTCGCCGAGGCGGAAGGTTTTTTTGCCGCCGAGGACATCGAAGTGCAATGGGATATCAAGACCTTCCGTGGAACGCAGTCGAGCTGGAAGGGAAACAATTATCTCGATCGTCCGCAGGACAAGCCGTTCACCGAGGCAAAGGACGGCAGCCTCATTCAGTGCGCCTGCGTCTGGGGCACGATCTCGAACGCCGGCGCCGGCATGGGCCGCTTCGTCGGCGATTGCTACGGCGTCTCGCCCTGGGGCATCTTCGTGCGCGCCGATTCGAAGATCCGCCGCCCGGAAGACCTCGCCGATGTGCCGGTCTCGGTTGGGCTACGCGCCGGCAGCCATTTCAACGTTCCCTTCCGCCTCGAAAAATATCTGCCGCTCGAGCGCATTAAGACGGTGAATACGGGCGGCTTCGGCGCGCGGCTAAAGGCGCTGCTTGACGGCGAGGTGGAAGCCGCGAGCCTGCTGCCGCCGCAGATCGACATGGCGAAGCAGCTTGGGCTCCGTGCGATCATCGAGGACGAATTCAAGACACTGTGGTGGGTGCCGGACAGCGCACCGCAGGAAGACGTGCGCGCCTATCTGCGCAGCCTCGACCGGGCGGAGAAAGCCCTGCAGGCGAACCTGAAGAAGTATCTGCCGCTCTGGGAGAAGTGCGTGCCGCCCGAGTTCAAACAGGGGTACACCTGGGACTACAGCAAGTTCAGCCGCGGCGAGCGCTTCGTCTACCAGCCGCTGCCGCGCGAGGATTTCGACGCGACTCTCGAGCAGGTGAAGCGCTGGAACCTGGACGACTACCTGAAGGAACGCAGCTTCGAGAAGCTCGTCTACCGCGCCCCCGCGACCGTTTGAAATTCGGGGACGGAGCCCGAATTAGTTCGGGCTCCGTCCCCGATCTCAGAAGCGCCATAGCGCCCCGACTCCCAGCACGTCGACGCTCGACAGGTCTGCGGTCCCGGCGCCGAAGGCCACGTTCGGTCCGCCGACATCGAGGTAGCGCTGCCATTCCGCGCGTATCGCGAACTTCGCACTCACGTCATAGCGCACGCCAAAGCCGAACGTCAGATCGGTATTGTTGTTCGAGGAAGCGCCCGCGAAATTCGTGTCCTCGCGTACGGTTGCGTAATAGCCGCCGAACCGGCCGAAGAGCGAGGTGCGCTGGGCGATCGGAAAGGCGGCGACGATCGAGCCCTCGAGCGCGCGCACCTTCGCCTCGTCGGTCGCACCGCCGGGCGCGCTCGCCTTGAATGTGCCGAGATGGACGTAGCCCACCTCAACGGCGAAGGTGTGGTCGAGCTGGTAGCCGCCGAACGCCTTGAGCGCAGCGCTCGTGTCGTCGCAGTTCACGCTCGCCGCGCCGCTACACCAGCGATCGGCATTGGAGGAACCGACGCTCGCACCCGCATAGAAGGTCCTCGGCGTCGAAAATTGCGCCGCAGCGCTGGCGGAGAATAGTGCCGCCGCGAGCGCAAGGATGATCCTCGCCGAGCCCATCGCTGTGTGTCCCTCCGCAAAGAAAAAGGCGGCCGAAGCCGCCTTTCTTATACCGTGCCTCAGCCTAGAAGCGCCAGAGCGCGCTCACACCCAGGACGTCCAGATCGCTCTTGTCGCCGACATTCGCTCCGAAAGCGACGTCGCCGCCGCCGACCTTGCGGTAGCGCTGCCATTCGCCGCGAATGGCCAGGTTTCGCGTGAAGTCATACTCGAGCCCCAGGCCAAACGTCCAGTCGTTGTTGTCGTGCTCGAAATCGCCGGCGAAGTTCGTCGTTTCCTTCACCGTCGCGCGGTAGATGCCCAGCCGCCCGAACACCGATAGCTGCTGCACGATAGGCCAGGCGCCGAGCGCCGATAGCTCCCAGGCGGTCACTTTAGCTTCGTCCGTGAAGGGCCCGAGCGTCGCCTTGAACTTGCCGAAGTTGCTGTAGCCGATCTCGGCCGAGAAATTCCGGGTGAACTGATAGCCGCCGAAGAGCTTCCAGGCAGTGTCCTTGTCGTCGCAGGTATCGGCGCCACCTCCGCCACAGAAATCCTTGGCCTTCGATTGACCGATGCCGGCGCCGACGTAGAAGGCGCTCATGTTGAGCTGTGCTTCCGCGGGCGCGGCGATGACGGCGCTACCGACCGCCATTAACGCAACAACTGCTGCTTTCTTCATGCTGATCTCCGTGATGATGACGAGGCAAACCATCGCGCGCCGAACCGCGGGCGGTCAATGCATTCGTCGGAACAGCGTGGAAGCGATCGAATTTCGTCTCTTCCGCGCAACGACTACACGCGCGTTGATGTCGCTGCTTAACGCTACTTAACGCAGCTTTACTTCACGACGCGGTTACGCAGCACGCCGATCCGCTCGACTTCCAGCTCGACCACGTCGCCGGGCTTGAGAAAGCGCAGCTGCTCGAGGCCGCAGCCATTGCCGACGGTGCCGGAGGCGAAAAATTCGCCCGGATGCAGCGTCTCGGAGCGCGACGCGTGCGCGACGCAATCTTCGAACTTCCAGTGCATGTCGCGTGAATTGCCGCGGCCCCATTCCTCGCCGTTCACGCGCGCGACCATCTCCAGGGCATAGGGATCGCCGATCTCATCGGCGGTGACGAGGCATGGGCCCATGGCGTTGCCATTGTCGAAGTCTTTGCCTTTTCCGGGCCCGAGCTGGCCGGCCATCTCCTTCGTCTGCTCATCGCGCGCCGAAAAATCGTTGAAGATGGTGTAGCCGAAGATGTGCTCGCGCGCGCGCTCTTTCGGAATGTCCTTGCCGCGGATGCCGATGTAGCAGCCGAACTCGAGCTCGAAGTCGAGGCGCTCGGTGTACGCCGGCCAAGGGACATCCGTTTCGGTGCCGCAGACGGAGAAGCGGCTCGGGTGGTAGTAGATCGGCCGCTCGTACCAGACCTGCGGGATGCGCGCGGGCGTGCCGCGCAGCTTCGCCACCGCCTCGAATGCCTGGCGCAGGTGCTGCTCGAAGCAGAGGAAATCGCGCATCTGCGGCGGCACGGGCACCGGGGCGAGTAGCCGGATCTCCTCGCGCAAGAAGGCCGAAGGACCGGCGTCCGCCTTGAGGAGCTGCGCGATGGTATCGAGCGCTGCCTCGCCCGCCTCGATGATGTGCAGCATCGACTCGAGAAGCGGCGAGGTGCCGTGGTAGACGCGGCCATAGGCCGCCTGCAGGTCGAGCACTTTGCGATCGCCCTCGATCAGCGCGCCGGTGCGCGGCGGGCTGCCTCCGACGGTGAAGGTGACGAGTCGCATTGCGCGCTTTTGATAATACACTTGCGCTCTTGCACCCGAAGGAGGACTCGATGCGGCAGTTCAACGAAGACACGCTCACGGCAGCCGTCGCCGAGCGGTTTCAGCGTGGCAGCAAAGACGAGCGCTTCCGCGAGATCATCACGAGCGCCGTGAAGCACCTGCATGCGTTCGCTCGCGAAGTGCACCTGAGCGAAGAGGAGTGGTTCGAAGGCATCAAGTTCCTGACGTCGGTCGGCCAGAAGTGCGACGACAAGCGACAGGAGTTCATCCTCCTCTCGGACATTCTCGGTCTCTCGATGATGATCGTGGCGTTGAATCACAAGGCGGCGCCAGGGGCGACCGAAGCGACCGTGCTCGGGCCGTTCTTCGCGCACGGCGCCAAGGAGTACGGCTTCGGTGCCGATCTGCGCGAGGGAGCGACGATGAAGGGCGAGGACGTATACGTCGCCGGCCGCGTGCTTTCCACGGACGGCAGACCGATCGCGAACGCGGTGCTCGACATCTGGCAGGCGAAAGCCGACGGCATCTACGATTTGCAGACCGAGGGCGAATTCGAGCTTCGCGGGCGCGTGCGCGCCAACGACAAGGGCGAGTACGCGCTGAAGAGCTACAAGCCGAAGTTCTACAGCGTGCCGATGGACGGTCCGGTCGGCAATCTGGTGCGCGCAACCGGCAACCACCACATGCGGCCCGCGCACATGCACGCG
>JBHELS010000114.1:0-3235 GCA_046263015.1 Burkholderiales bacterium
GGATCCAGCGATCGGACTTGATGCTCAAGTGTTTTGCACCACGATGTTGGGAAACTTGGAGGTCATGTCGCGCTGCGACTCGGCGATCTTCACCGCGCAGCGCCGGGCGATGCGGCGGTAGATCTCGGCGGCCGCGCTGTCAGGCTCCGAGACGACGGTGGGCTTGCCCGAATCGGCCCGGCTCCGGATCGCCTCGTCGAGCGGCAGCTGCCCGAGGAGCTCGGTGCCGTACTCGCGCCCCATGCGCTCGGCGCCGCCTGAGCCGAAGATGTGGCTCTCGTGGCCGCAGTTTGGGCAGCGGTGGTACGACATGTTCTCCACGATGCCGAGGATCGGGATGCCGACCTTCTCGAACATCTTGAGCCCCTTGCGAGCGTCGATGAGCGCGATGTCCTGGGGCGTCGTGACGATCACGGCGCCGGTCACGGGGACCTTCTGCGCGAGGGTCAGCTGGATGTCGCCGGTGCCCGGGGGCAGATCGACCACCAGATAGTCGAGCTCGCGCCAGCGCGTGTCCTTTAGAAGCTGCTCGAGCGCCTGCGTCACCATCGGGCCCCGCCACACCATGGGTGTATCGACGTCGATGAGAAAGCCGATCGAGATCGCCTGTATGCCGTGACCTTCCATTGGCTCGAGGCTCTTGCCGTCCTTCGATTCCGGTCGCCCGGCGATACCGAGCATCATCGGCTGCGAGGGTCCGTAGATATCGGCGTCCAGTACGCCGACCGAGGCGCCCTCGGCGGCGAGCGCGAGCGCCAGATTTACAGCAGTGGTCGATTTGCCGACGCCGCCTTTGCCGGAAGCGACGGCAATGATGTTCTTGATGCCGGGAACGAGCTTCACGCCGCGCTGCACGGCGTGCGCCACGACCTTGGAGTCGACCTTGATGCTTACCGCGCCGGCGCCGGCCGCTTTAAGGGCCTGCGTGACCTGCCGCCGGATCGGCTCGTGCTGACTCTTGCCCGGATAGCCGAGCTCGATCTCGAGCGAGACGTCGTCGCCTGCGAGCCTGAGGTTACGCACCGAGCGCGTCGCGATGAAGTCTTTCCCGGTGTTCGGGTCGACGAGGCTCTTCAAAACCGACTGGACTTGCGCTTCGGCTAGCGGCATGGCGGGGAAGCGCTTAAGTGTACCTAATCGCCGCTAGAATTTCCCCTTTTCCGCCTGAAGATGCCCGCGCGCACGCTCTTCGTCACGACGGCGCTGCCTTACGCGAACGCGCCCTTTCATATCGGCCACATCATGGAATACATCCAGGCCGATATCTGGGTGCGCTTTCAGCGCGTGCAGGGACACGTAGTGCACTTCGTCGGCGCCGACGACGCGCACGGCGCGCCGATCATGCTCGCGGCGGAAAAAGCCGGCAAAACTCCGGAGGCCTTTGTCACCGAGATCGCGCGCGGGCGTCGCCGCTATCTCGAAGGCTTCCACATTTCCTACGACAACTGGCACTCGACGCACTCGCCGGAGAACACCCAGCTTTCGCAGGACGTCTTCCGCAAGCTGCAGGCGGCGGGGCTCGTCTACGCGAAGGCGGTCGAGCAGTTCTACGACCCGGTGAAGGGCATGTTCCTCGCCGACCGCTACATCAAGGGCGACTGTCCGGTGTGCGGGGCGAAAGACCAGTACGGCGACGCGTGCGAAAACTGCTCTAGCGTCTACGCGGCCACCGAGCTGCGCAACCCCTATTCCACGCTCTCGGGCGTGAAGCCGGTGCTCAAGTCCTCTGAGCATTTCTTTTTTCAGCTCTCGCACCCGAGATGCAGGGCGTTCCTCGAACGCTGGATCGGCACCCCCGGGCGCCTGCAGCCGCAGGTGGTGAACAAGGCAAGAGAGTGGCTAGAAGGCGAGGGGGAGAAAGCGCTCGCGGACTGGGACATCTCGCGCGATCCGCCGTATTTCGGCATCCGCGTGCCCGACATCGCCGACGAGAAGTACCTGTACGTCTGGCTCGATGCGCCGATCGGCTACTTTGCCAGCCTGAAGAATTACTGCGCGCGCAAGGGACTGGACTTCGACCCGTTCGTCAAGCCCGGCCATGGCACGGAGATGATCCACTTCATCGGCAAGGACATCATCTACTTCCACACGCTCTTCTGGCCGGCAATGCTCGAATTTTCCGGCTATAAGCCGCCCGATCACGTGTATGTGCACGGCTTCATCACCGTCTCGGGCGACAAGATGTCGAAGTCGCGCGGAACGGGCATCAGTCCGCTGCGCTATCTAGAGCTCGGCATGAATCCCGAGTGGCTGCGCTACTACATCGCGGCGAAGCTGAACGCGAACGTCGAGGACTTCGACTTCAATCCGGAGGACTTCGTCGCGCGGGTGAATAGCGACCTCGTCGGCAAATACGTGAACATCGCAAGCCGCTCGGCGGTGTTCATCAACCGGCGCTTCGGGGGCGTGCTGGGCGAGTCGGCGGCCGCGTCGCTGCTCGCCGAGTTCCAGGCGAAAGGCGCCGAGATCGCCGCGTTCTACGACCAGCGCGAATTCGGCAAGGCGTTGCGCGAGGTGATGCGCCTCGCCGATCTCGCGAACCAGTTCGTCGACGAGCGAAAACCCTGGGAGCTTGCAAAACGCGCGAACGCCGAGGCCGAGCTGCGCGAAGTATGCTCGGCCGCGCTCAATCTCTTCCGGTTGCTCACGGTTTACCTGAAACCCGTGCTGCCGCAGACGGCAGCCCAGGCGGAGATTTTTCTGGGTGTGCCGCCGCTCGCATGGAGCGATGCGCAAGCGCAGCTCCCCGCCGGCCATCGCATCAAGGAGTACCGGCATCTCCTCGCACGCGTCGAGCAAAAGCAGCTCGATCAGCTCTTCGACACCGCCGCCGCGGCGCCGAAGCCAGGCGCCGAGGGCTCAACCATCAGCATTGAGGACTTCAACAAGCTCGATCTGCGCGTCGCGCGGATCGCGCGCGCCGAGCGCGTGGAGGGCGCTGACAAGCTCGTGAAATTGACGCTCGAGCTCGGCGATGCCACGCGCACCGTCTTCGCAGGCATAAAGTCCGCCTATCCGCCAGAGAAGCTGGAAGGGCGCCTCGCCGTGCTCGTGGCGAATCTCGAGCCGCGCAAGATGAAGTTCGGCGTCTCCGAGGGCATGGTGCTCGCCGCCTCGTCGGACAAAACCGTACAGGCAGGCGACGATTCGGGCATATTCCTCGTTTCCCCGGACGCCGGCGCAAGTCCCGGTATGCGCGTTAAATAGAATACGGCCATGGAGAGCTCTGGCCGCA
>JBHELS010000115.1:0-16082 GCA_046263015.1 Burkholderiales bacterium
CGCTGCAGCGGCTTTACGCCAACGTCAAGAGTTGATCTGACCGATTTACCGCTCGCCTACCAGCGCGGCGAGTTCCCAGCCCTCGTTCACGGTGTCATGGCGCAGGATGAAGGTGCAGCCGTCATCGGCGCGCACCTTGAAATAGCGATTGCGCGGCTCGAGCCAGCGATCGGTGATCTCGAGCACCGCAAAGCGCCGCGCGCCGAGCGTGAAGGCGCGCGGTTCCTCTTCACCGCGATACCCGGCATACGATTCGACGCGCAGGCTGAAATGCATTAGGCAAGGACGAAGTCGAATGCGCCTTCGTCGCGGGCGCTCATGCGCATGACGAGCTCGCGGCGAAAGAGGCCGTCGCGCTCGTTCTGCGGCTCGTTCGGGAAGTAGAGCTGCGTTGTGAGGATGCGCCCGCCGGCCGGCTGCACCTTCACATGGATATTGCGGGTGCGGCCCGGATAGACTGCCGGCACGATGGTCTCCAGGCGCCAGCGCCCGTCGGCATCGGTGAACTGGTGGCCGCGATAGCGAAAACCGCGGTTGTCGTAATCGCCGTCTTCGTCCGCGTGCCAGAAATCGAGGAGCACGCCCTTCAGCGGCTGGCAGTCCCGGGAAAGCACGCGGCCGCTGACGGCAACGCGCGGCGCGTGCGAGCCGGGCTCGATGAGCGTCACGCGCTGCGGGCTCGATGGCTTGAAGAACGGCCCTTCGGTCTGGCGAGCGGTCACCGCGCCGCAAGTCTCGGCCAGCGCCGCCGGCGCGAGCGGCCAGAAAACGGCGGCGGCGACGACGCGGCGGCGGGTGAGCATGTCGGCTCCTTGAATCGCGATAACTACGGCTACGACCGCTAGCCGCCATTAAAATTCAAAGCGGCCATGAACGAAATCCCGTTTGCCGATCCGACCCCGTATGTCGGGCTGCCGCCGAAGCCGAAATTCACCGACCGCGAGTGGTTTCAGGCGCTCGACCAGTTCGCGCGCGTCTTCGCCATCCGCCCCGGAGAGCGCGTGCTGATGCTCACCGATCCGCTCCTCGACACCCGGGTCGTCGACGCCGTCAGCGGCCTCGCCCGCGCGCGCGGCGCCACGCTGACGCAATACATGGCGCCGAACACCTCGCTTCCCTCGGTGCCCGACGAGGTGAAGCCGATCATCGAGAAGGCCGATTTCGTCGTCTCCACCTGGTTCTGTTCGATCGAGGACCCGTTCAACGTGGCGATGCGAAAGCGCGGCCAGCGCTGGGTCAAGATCACCTACTTCCGCGACCTCGATCTCCTGAAGACGCCGCAAGCCCGCTTTCCGATCGAGCTCGTGGGCGAGATCATCCGCGCCACCGAGAAGCGCTTCCCGAAAGGCCGCGACTTCGACCTGCGCTTCACCGACGAGCGCGGCTCGGATCTCGTCATCGGCTACACAAGAGCGATGCGCGATGCGATGTTCGCCGGCAACCGCTGGCGCGGCCGCATGTTTGCCGACGAGCCGGGCTGCTATGTCCACTACCTGCCGACCCATGGTCCGAACTTCTGGGACAGCACGGCCAATGGCCACGACCCGCAAGCGAAAGTGAGAATCGAAGGCGTGCTCTATCCGCAATGGGCGATCGGCTTCGCGCAGCCCTTCGTCGAGCGCATCGGCTTTCGCTTCAAGGAAAAACGCGTCACCGAAATCACCGGCGAATCGCCAGAAGCCGCCCTCCTGCGCGAGATGTGCCTCGGCTCACGGCTGATCGAAGGCGGCGGCTGCGGCTTCAACCCGAAGGCGCCGCGCTACACGGTGTATCCCGCGGGGTCCAATTCACCGGGCGCGCTGCACTTCGGCATCGATCTCGCGAAACCGAGCGACTACATCCGCCGCGTAATGCCGAACTGGGAAGAGCCGCCGGTGCACCAGGACCTCATCGCCTTCGACATGACGGTGAGCGCCGCGGATGAGCTCATTATCGACAAGGGCTTCCTCGTCGCGCTGCGCGACCCCACGGTGGTGGAAATGGCGAAGCGCTACGGTGACCCGGTCGAGCTGCTCGAAGCCGGCCCCTGAAGTTCCTCTACCGCGGCGCGAAGCCGAGCTTCCGGATCACCGCGCCCCAGGTCTCGCGCTCGCGCTTGATGAACGCCGTGACCTCCGGGCGGGTCATGGGGCGCACGTAGTTTCCGGTCTCGGCGAGCTTCGCAGCGACGTCGGGCTTCGCGAGCACCTTGCGGAAATCGTCCGAGAGCTTCGCCGCGAGCGGCTCGGGCGTCTTGGCGTGCGCAAGCACGACATAGAAACCGATCGCCGAAAAACCGGGGATGGTTTCGGCAATCGCCGGCACGTCGCGCAGCGTCGGGTCGCGTTCGCTCGAGGTGACGGCGAGCGGCCTTAGTTGGCCGCCCTTGATCGCGCCGCCGAGCGCGGCGACGCCTTCCACCACCAGGTCGAGCCTGCCACCGAAAAGATCAGTGAGCGCGGGCGCCGAGCCCTTGTAAGGCACGAAGCGCATCTCGATGCCGGCGCGCTGGGAGAAATATTCAGTTGCGAGGTGCGGGAAGGTGCCCGGCGTGTTCGCCGCGTAATTCACCTTGTCCGGATTCGCCTTGGCATAGGCGATGAGCTCTGGCAGGGTCTTGTACGGCAGGTCGGGCCGCGCCCCGATGACGAGCGGAATCTCGGCGACGAACGCGATCGGCGTGAAGTCTTTGTCTACGTCGTAGGGCATGTTCGCGGTCGTGGCGGGCGTGATCGTGACGTAGGAGCCCGCGCAGATGCACACGGTGTGGCCGTCCGCCGGCGCGGAGAGCGTCGCCTGGCTCGCGATGACGCCGCCGCCTCCCGGCCGGTTGTCGACGATGACCGGCTGCTTCCATAGCGATGACAGATTGTCCGCGAGCACGCGGCCGAGCACGTCGCCCGTGCTGCCGGCGTTAGCGCCGGTCACGAATCGCACCGGCTTGGACGGGAAGTCGGCCGCATGCACCGCGGCGGCGAAGAAGAGAAGCAAGGCAACGATTTTTCGCATGGCGCGCATATTACTTGGCGCCGCGAACGAGTGCCGCATAGGTGACGAAGGCGAGTGCGGCGCACGCGAACATCACGATTGCCATCGGCACCGGGCCGCGGCCGCCAATCCAGCCGAC
Source organism: Burkholderiales bacterium (assembly GCA_046263015.1). GTDB lineage: Bacteria > Pseudomonadota > Gammaproteobacteria > Burkholderiales > SG8-39 > SCGC-AG-212-J23. Next base: position 3,107 of record JBHELS010000115.1, read on the forward strand.
CGCGGCACTCGCCGCGACGCCAAAGGCGGACTGCGTCGCGCCGAGGAGCGATGATGCGGCGCCGGCCCGCTCGCCGAAAGGCGCCATCGCCACCGAACTGGCGTTCGAGGCGATGAAGCCGATGCTTCCCACCATGAAGAAGATCGGAATGAACACGCCCGCCAAGCCGAAAATGCCGCTCGCCGCGCAAGCGAGAAGCACCGTCGCGCCCGCCGCGAGGCCATAGACTCCCCAGCCGAGCACGCGCCGCACGCCGTGGCGCGCCACCATGCGGCGATTGATCTGCGAGACAGTGATGAAGCTCGCGGCGCCGGCGCCGAAGTACCAGCCGAAATGCTCCGGTGCCACGCCGAAGTGCTCGATGTAGACGAATGGTGCCGCGGCGAGATAGGCGAAAAAGGCGCCGAAGGGGGCGATAAACACGATCACCGGCCCGTAGAAGCGCCGGTCGCCGAAAAGCGGCAGCGCCGCCGAGAGCGCACGGCGCAGGCTCGCACTCCGGCGATGCTCAGGATGCGTTTCCTCGAGGTACATCACCACGAGCGCGATGCAGAGCAACGTATAGGCGCCGAGGAAGCCGAAGATCCAGTGCCACGATCCGCTTATGAGCAGCCAGCCACCCGCGAGCGGCGCGAGGATCGGCGCCGCGCCCATGACGAGCATCATGAACGACAGGACGCGTGCCGACTGGATCTCATCGAACTTGTCGCGGATCACGGCCCGGATCACCACCATGCCGGAGGCGCCGCCGAGTGCCTGCGCGAAGCGCGCGAGCACGAAATGCTCCATGGTGCCGGCAAGCAGACAAGCGGCCGATGCGAGCGCGAAGACCACGAGGCCGCCGACGAGCGGCGGCTTTCTGCCATAGCGATCGGCGATCGGCCCGAAGCCGAGCTGTCCGAGCGCGAGACCGAGGAGGTACGCCGAGAGCGTGTGCTGCACGCGCGCCGCGCTCACCCGGAACTCGCCGGCAATGGTGGGCAGCGCCGGCAGGTACATGTCGATCGCGAGCGGCCCAATCGCCATGACAAGCCCCAGTACGAGCGTCAGGCGACCGACCGAGGCGGAATTCGGGGTCAGGGCCGTAACTATTTCTGCTGCGCGTGGCGCGCTTCAGGAGAAAAAATAATTACGGCCCTGACCCCGAATTTCAGCCTTTGACGCACAGCACCTGCTTAAGCGTGTGCACGACCTCGACCAGGTCGGACTGGTTCGCCATGACCTCATCGATGTTCTTGTACGCGGCTGGAATTTCATCCAGCACGCCCTTGTCCTTGCGGCAGACGACGCCTCGCGTCTGCGCCTCCAGATCGGTCACCGAGAACTGCTTCTGCGCAGCGTTGCGGCTCATCTTGCGGCCGGCGCCGTGCGCGCAGGAGTCGAAGCTCTCGGCGTTGCCCTTGCCGCGCACGATGTAGCTCCTCGCGCCCATGCTGCCGGGAATGATGCCGAGCTCCCCGCGACCGGCGCGGATCGCACCTTTCCTCGTCAGCCAGACGTCTTCGCCGAAATGGCGCTCGCGCTCGACGTAGTTGTGATGGCAGTTCACCGCCTCGTCGGTCGTATCGAAGGCCGGCAGGTGCCGGTGCATCGCCTCGACCACGAGCTCCATCATCTCGGCGCGATTCGCACGCGCGTAGTCCTGCGCCCAGCCGACCGCCTCGACGTAATCGTCGAAGTGCTGCGCGCCCTCGGGAAAATAGGCGAGGTCGCGATCGGGCAGATGAAGCTGTGCGCGTTCGGCGTCGCGGCGCGCGAGCTCGATGAAGTAGCTGCCGATCGCATTGCCGATGCCGCGGCTTCCGGAATGAAGCATCACCCAGACCCGGCTCGCCTCGTCCAAGCAGACCTCGATGAAGTGATTGCCGCCGCCAAGCGTGCCGAGCTGGTGCACCCAGCTCGTGTTCTTGGAGACGCGCTTGCCGATGCCGGGATGTCTTTGCATGATGCGCACGAGACCGCGCTTGAAGCGCTTCGCGGCCTCGGTGCGCGCCTCGCGGTCGTTGTGGCTTTCGAAGCCGACGGGCACGTCGCGCGAAATCTGATTGAACAGCTTGCGCAGCCGCCCTTCGTCCAGGTCTTCGGCCTTCAAGGAGAGCCGCCGCGCGATCATGCCGCAGCCGATGTCGACGCCGACCGCCGCCGGAATGATGGCTTGCTTCGTCGGAATCACCGAGCCCACGGTCGCGCCGATACCGAGATGCACATCGGGCATCGCCGCGACATGCGGGTGCACGATCGGCAGTCTCGAGATGTTGACGAGCTGCTGCCGCGCGGCGGGTTCGAGCTCGGTCGTGTAGACCTTTACCGGCACCCGTCCTTCGTGGATTTCGCTGCGGATCGGCATGACGGAGTATAGAGGCGCGATGCGGCGGCGAGTTCGCGGCTTTCCTATAATCGGCCGATGAGAATCAGCGCCGTCCGAGTGCACGTGCTGCGCTCACCGCTCGAGCAGCCCTTCGCGTTTTCGCAGGGCTGGGTGAGTAGTCGCGGCGCGACGCTCGTCGAGGTGACCACCGACGAAGGGCTCGTTGGCTGGGGCGAAGCGCTCTGCCAGGGCTTGCAGCCGCCGGAGATCGCGGCGTCCACGATCGAGCACGCGCTCGCGCCGCTTGTCATCGGCGGCGATCCGCTCGAGCCCGAGGTCCTTTGGCACCGGATGTATCACGCGACGCGCGACTACGGGCAAAAGGGCGCCGTGATCGGCGCCATCAGCGCACTCGACATCGCATTCTGGGACATCGCCGGCAAAGCGCGCGGCGAGCCGGTCGCGCGTCTTCTTGGCGGGATGTTCAGGAAGCGCGTGCAGGCGTACGCCACGGGGTTCTATCGCATCCGCGGCCAAGGCGAAGCCGCTCGCCTCGCGGACGAAGCCGCGCAGCATGTCGCGAACGGCTTCAGCGCGCTCAAGATCAAGCTCGGCTTCGGTGTGGACGATGATCTCGCGGTCATGCGCGCGACCAAGGAAGTCGCGGGCAAGCAGGAAGCGATGATCGACACCAACCACGCCTATGGCGTCGCCGATGCGATCCGCCTCGGCCGGCGCCTCGAGGACATGGGCTGGCGGCTACGCTGGTACGAGGAGCCGGTGGCGCAGGAAGATCTCGCCGGCTACGGCGAAGTGCGCCGCGCCTTAATGACGCCGATCGCGGGCGGCGAGAATGAATACACGGCCTTTGGTTTCCGTAATCTCTTCGCCGCGCGGGCGGTGGACATCGCGCAGCCCGACTTGTGCATCGCCGGCGGCTTCACCGCGTGCCGGCAGATCGTCGCGCTCGCCCATGCGCATGGCGTGCAAGTGAACCCGCACGTGTGGGCTTCGGCCGTCGGCCAGGCCGCTTCGCTGCAATTCATCGCCGCCATTCCGCTCGCGAACCATTCGCTCTTCCCGAGCGACATCCTGTTGGAATTCGACACTTCGTCTCACCCGTTCCGCGAGCACCTCACCGACATGCCGCTGCGCCAGCGGGCCGGATGGGTCGACATTCCGGTGAAGCCGGGCCTCGGCATCGAGGTCGACCGCAAAATCCTGGAGAAGTACTCGACCTGACTGACCGGCTCTGGAAAAGCGGACGGCCCGGATAGAGACTGATATGGTTACGCATGGGCACAAATCGAAGGGCCTCCGATTCTGAAGACGCGGAGCACGGCCGCGAGGATGCCGAGCGCCACCGTGAATCCGCAGAAAAGCGGCGCGCGGACCAGAACTCGCATCGCGACGCGGACGAAGCGTCCCGAATAGACGCAGAACTGCGGCGCGTAGCGAACGAGACGAACCGGGAAACGGCCGAGAAGCTGCGAGCGATTGCCGAGACGATTCGCCAGCAGTTCGAGGAGCTACGCCGAGCCGCTGAAGAATCGCGTTCGTTTGCCGAACAAGCGCGAGAGGCAGCCGAAGCGGCGCGCGCAGCGTCGCAGATGTCCGAGCGCTCCGCGGAGAACGCGCGCGTGTCTGCCGAAGACTCACGCCGGTCCGCCGACGAAGCCCGCGAATCTGCAAAGCGCCATCGTTAGATAGACGCTCACAGCATGCGCACCGGCCTCGAGCCGAGCGCGCGCATTTGCCGATCTTGCATGCGCGAGAGGAGCGCGAGCGCCGCCGCGGCGCCGATCAGCGCGCAGAACATGTCGGCCTGCGTGTCCCATGGATCGCCTTGCGTGCCGAGGAACGCCTCGGCTCCCTGCCCGAGCGCTAGCGCGGCCCACCATTCGATGAGCTCGTAGGTCGCGCTCACCGCGAGCGCGACGCATAGCGCGAGAAACGCGGTCATGCGGCGCCCGGCGACGTAGCGAGCGCGCACAAAGATCTCGCGAGCGACGAGCGCCGGCGTTACGCCTTGCATGAAATGGCCGATGCGATCGTAGGGATTGCGCTCGAGCCCAAGCCAGTCCTGCAGCCAAAAGCCAAGCGGCACGCGTGCGTACGTGTAGGCGCCTCCAAGAATCAGCACCAACGCATGCATCGCGATGATGACGTACAGCAACTGGGTGAGGGGAAAGCGCCTGTGGGTCGCGATCAGCACGGGCGCCGCGATCAGGACCGGTGCCACTTCCATGATCCAGGTGCCGCGGTCGTACGGACCAACCGCCGACGCCACGAGCGCCGCGAGCACGACGAGAGCGAGTGCGCCGAGCGCTCGAGGCCGGATCATTTCAGCTTCAAGAGCCGCGCGGCGTTTTCCTTCAGGATCAGCGGCCGCACTTCGGCCTTGATCGGCAGTTTCGAAAATTCCTCCATCCAGCGCTCGGGCGCGATCACCGGGTAATCCGAGCCGAAAAGGATCTTCTCTTTGAGAAGGGTATTCGCGTACTGGACGAGGATCGGCGGAAAGTACTTCGGCGACCAGCCCGAGAGATCGATGTAGACCTGCGGCTTGTGCGTCGCGACCGAAAGCGCCTCCTCCTGCCAGGGAAAGGACGGGTGCGCCGCGATGATCGGCATGTCGGGGAAATCGGCAGCCACGTCGTCGAGGTAGATAGGGTTCGAGAATTTCAGCCGGATACCGCCACCAGCGCGCGTGCCGGCACCGACGCCCGTCTGCCCGGTGTGAAAGAGCGCCGGCAGCTTCGCCTCCGCGATCACCTCGTAGAGGGGATAAGCCATGCGGTCATTTGGAAAGAAATCCTGCACCGACGGATGGAACTTGAAGCCGCGCACGCCGTAGTCGTCGATCAGGCGCTTCGCCATGGCGACGCCCTCGGCGCCGCGGTGCGGGTTGATGCTCGCGAAGGGAATGGCGACGTCCGAATTCTTGTGCGCGAGCTCGGCAATCTCCTCGTTCGTGATCCTGCGCGGTTCCTTCGGGCTGTCGACGGTGAAGACGACGAACGCCATCTTGAGCTTGCGATACATCTCGGCCATCTGTGGCACGGTGGTGTGCTGCGGCTGATAGCGGAAGTAGCGGCCCATCGCTTCCTGCTGCGCGCTCGGCGCGTCGTTCACGGCGAGCGCGGACTTCCAGGCGTGCGTATGCACGTCGATCGCGACGAGCTCTTCCAGATTCATTGGCGCAGCGCCTCGACGAAGAGCGGACGGTCGATATTGCCGCCCGACAGCACGGCGCCGGTTTTGCGGCCGGCAAGGCGCGAGCGCTCCTTGGCGATTGCCGCTACCGGCGCGGCGCCGGCCCCTTCCGCGACGTTGTGCGTGCATTCGAAGATGACGGCGATGGCGCGCGCCAGCTCCTCGTCCGTCACCTCGACCACGCGCGCGACATGGCGCCAGATAAGCTCGAGCGCCTGCGGGTCGGGCGTCCGCACGGCCATGCCGTCGGCAATAACCGTCGTGACCGGCGCCGCGATCGGGCGGCGCTCGGCGAAGGAAGCGGCGTAAGCGCGCGCATGCGCCGAGACCACGCCGACGATCTCCGTGCGAAGCCCGAGCGCCTCGCGCGCGGCGATCGCGCCGCAGATGCCCGAGCCGAGCCCGATTGGCACGTACAGCGAATCGAGATCCGGAACGGCGCGCAGGAGCTCGAGGCTCGCGCTCGCGACGCCAAGCACGAGCCGCCGGTCGAATGACGGCACCATGTGCAGACGCTCCTCGCGCGCGAGCCGCTCGGCGTGCTCTTTCGCCGCCTGGAAGTCATGCCCCTCCTCGATCAGGCGGGCGCCGAATGAGCGCATGGCAGCGTTTTTTTCCACGCTGTTGCCGTGCGGCACGACGATCGTCGCCGGTACGCCGTAAGCGCTCGCACAGCGCGCCACCGATTGGCCATGGTTGCCGCGGGTGGCGGCGATGACGCCCGGCACTTTGCCGAGGTGGTGGAAGTAGACGAGGCCGCCGCGCAGCTTGAAGGCGCCCACCGGCGTGTGGTTCTCGTGCTTGAGCCAGAGCTCGATGCCGATGCGATCGCAAAGAAGCGGCCAGCGATACTGCGGCGTCGCCGGCATATGGCGGTAGACGATGCCCGCCGCCACGTCGAGCTCCGCGAGCGACGGGAGCTCCATCATGCGACGAGCACCCGCGGCGAGCCGGCATAGAGCTCCTCCACCAGCGCCGCCCGCCGCGCCAGCACGGCGCGCTGATTGAGGCTGCCCTTGTCGGTCATCTCGCCCGCGTCGAGCGATGGCGGCTCCTCCACCACGAGGGCGCGCGCGATGCGGTTCGAGCTGCCGGTGGCGCTCGCGACAAAGGAGGCGAGACGCCGTGCGAGCTCGTCCCTCGGCGCGGCGCCGTTCACGAAGACGAGCGCGCCGAGCTCCGCTCGCCGCTCGCCGGCGATCACCACATCGCGCACGAGCGGGGCGAAGTGCTCGATAAACGCGGCGCGCAGGCTCCCGACATGGACCCAGGTGCCGGTGGCGAGCTTGAAGTCTTCCGAAATGCGGCCGGCGAAGAGCAGCCCCTCCTCCGGCTCCTCGGGGTCGGCAAAGGTGAACGCATCCCCCAGGCGGTAGTAGCCCTCCTCGTCGAACGCCGCGCGAGTGAGCTCGGGTGCCCGCCAGTAACCCGGGGTGATGTGCGGTCCCTTCAGGCGCCCTTCATATTTGCCCTCCAGCGGCACGAGCTTCATGTCGACGCCCGGCGGCGGCAGCCCCACATTGGCGGCGTTGTCGGTGTCCCAGGTGCGGCCCATGGTGAAGGGCGCGGTTTCGGTGGAGCCGAGACCGGTACCGAAGAGCACTTCCTCGCCGCAAGTCTGGAAGGCGAGCTCCTTGTACTCGTCGAACACGTGCTGCGAGACGCCGGCGCCCGCGAACCAGAGCATCTTCACGCGGCTGAAGAAAGTGCGCCGAAGCCGCTCGTCGTCCCGCAGGTACGGAAGAAGCGCCTCATAACCCTTCGGCACGGTGAAGTAAAACGTGGGAGCGATTTCGCGCAGGTTACGCACCGTTGCGTCGATCGCTCCGGGAAGCGGCTTGCCCGCGTCGATGTAGAGCGTGCCGCCGTTGAAGATGACGAGGCCGAGGTCCTTGTTGCCGCCCGCCGTGTGGTGCCACGGCGCCCATTCGACGAGGAGCGGCGGCTCGTCCTGCACAAAGGCGAGCGCGGTGCGCGCCATCACCTGGTTCGAGCACCACATGCGTTGCGTGTTGATCACCGCCTTCGGCGTCCCGGTCGAGCCCGAAGTGAAGAGAAATTTGGCGATCGTGTCGGGGCCCACCCGAGCGTGCGCCTCCTCGACCGCCGAGGTGGGCTCCCGTTCGGGCAGCCAGTCGATAACCTCGATACCGCGCGGCGAAATAACGGCGTCGAGGGCCTTCGCGTACGCGCGGCGATCGCAAACGAAGACGAGGCCCGGCGTGAGGAGATCGACGACCGCGCGAAGCTTGGCGAAGTCCGTTGAAAGCAATGAATACGCGGGCGAAATCGGCGCATAAGGAATACCGACGTACATGGCAGCGAGGTGCAACAGCGCATGCTCGATATCGTTGCCCGACAAGACCGCGAGCGGCCGCTCGGCCGAAAGGCGCTGCTCGAGCAGATATTGCGCGACACGGCGCGCCTTGGTGAGGGCCTCGCGGTAGGTGACGGAGCGCCAGCCGCCGGCCTCATTGCGCTGCGCAAAGAGCGTGCGCTCCGGCGAGCGCTCCGCCCAATAAGCGAGCGGCTCGAGGAGATGGCGCGGATAGGACCCGAGCTCGTGAGGCGAGCGCAAATGCACGACGCCGCCCGCGCGGCGCTCGGCACGCACAGCGCGCGGCCCCAGGCGCACGGAGCGAAGCGGGCGGTTCATCAGCGAGAGTGTAAGGCTTCGTCGACAGCTGTCGGCCCGCACCGACGGCGGCATTGCGGTTGCTCGAGAGCATCTGCCGCGAATTTGCGGCACGCTATGGCCGCCGCCACCCGCATTCATGACCACGCAGGGTGCGTGATCGAGGAGGAAAACGGGCTTCTGCGTGCCAACGTCGGGCCAGGGCTCGCGGAAGAGGTGCAGCGTTGCTATCGCGCGCTCGCCACGGCGTGCGTGACGGGGCAATGCACCCGTGTGCTCATCATCGGCCACGGTACCCTCGATCCCTTCTATCACCTCGCTGGGCGCGACGCTTTGCGCTCGATGGCGCTCGCCGGCGTGGCGGCCAATTTCCGCCTCGCGCTGGTCGCGAAAAGCGCAGGCCTGATTGCCGTCTACGACGCCGCGGTGGTCGAGGCCGGACGCCACAACATCGATGCAAGGCGCTTCATGACCGAGGAAGAGGCGGAGGGCTGGCTTAAGGGGTAGGTCGGGTGCTTCGGCTCCGGGCGGCAATCGCTCTTAGAATAGCGACCGCCAAGGAGGGGCTCAATGCAACGCCGTCAATTCACGAAGGCGCTCGCACTCGCGAGTGCCGCCGCCATCTCGCCGTTCGGTATCGTGCGCGCGCAAGCCCAAAGGCTGCGCGTGGGCGTGATCCTGCCGCGCTCGGGTTACCTCGGTTTCATCGGCCAGTCCTGCCAGAAGGGCGCGGATCTCGCGCCGGGCGTGATCAAGGAAATGCTCGCTGTCGACATCGAGCTGATGAACGCCGACTTTGAATCGAACGTCGACACGGCGCGCACGCGCGCCGAGCGCCTTATCCAGGAAGGCGCCAATGTGCTGGTCGGCGCGTTCGATTCCGGCGCGAGCGCCGCCATTGCGCAGGTGGCCGAGCAGCGCGGCGTGCCGTTCATCATCAACATCGCGGCGGCCCCGCAGATCACCGAGCAGGGCTACAAGTTCGTCTTCCGGAATTTCCAGACCGCGGGCGATATCGTGCGCAACGGCCTCGATTTGATCGGCGAGCTCTTCCAGGCGACCAACACCGTGCCGCGCACCGCGGTGTACATGCATGTCAACGACACCTTCGGCCAGGCGATGACCAAGGGCATCGGCGCCCTGTTGCCGCAGCGCACGCAGCTGCCGTTCAAGATCGTCGACACCATCTCGTACGACCCGGCGGCCAAAGACCTGACCGTCGAAGTATCGAAGGCGAAGGCGGCCAACGCCGACTTCCTGATGCTCGTCTGCCGCCTGCAGGACGCGATCATCTTGCGCCGCGAGATGGTGAAGCAGCGCTGGCAGCCGATGGGCATCGTCAGCCCGGGCTCGCCCGGCATGTACGAAGAGCAGTACTTCAAGACGCTCGGCAAGCTCTCGGAGTACTCGATCTCGAACGTACCCTGGTACAACCCGAAGTCCAACATGACCAAGCGCGTCGAGGCGGCGTTCAAGAAGGCGAACCCGAAGGACAACCTGGTCTTTCACGGCCTGAACGCCGGCTTCACCTTCGAGGCGATCCTGATCGCCGCCGATGCGTTCAAGCGCGCGAAGAGCACCGATCCGAAAACCCTCGCCGATGCCATCCGGCAGACCAACATCACCGAGAAAATGACCCTCGGCGGCCCGATCAAATTCAACGCCAAGGGTCAGGTCGAAGGCATCGGCTCGGCCTGCGTGCAGAACCTGCACCTGCTGCCGACCGTCGTCCTGCCCAAGGAAGCGGCCACCGGGAAGCCGGTTTTCCCGGTGCCCGGCTACAAGAAGAGCTGAACATAATTCGGGGCCAGGACCAGAACTCAATTGCGGTCCTGGCCCCGAATTCCGGCTGATGCCGGCCCTCGATCTCGTCGCGAACGTCGTCGTCTCCGGCATCCTCACCGGCCTCGTCTATGGGCTGATGGCCCTTGGCCTGTCGGTCATCTTCGGCGTGGTGCGCGTGGTGAACTTCGCGCACGGCGAGATGATGACGATCGCGATGTACGCGGCGACCGTGCTCTTCGCCGCGCTCAAGCTCGATCCGTTCCTCGCCATGCTGCCGATTGCGGCCGCGTTTTTCCTCTTCGGCTACGGGCTGCAAACGGCGCTCATCAACCCGTTCATCACCCGTCCCGAGCACTCGCAGTTCATGCTGCTCGTGGCGCTCGCGATCATTCTCGTGAACACGATGCTGGTGATCTTCGGCCCCGATGCGAGGAACGTGCAGGTCGACTATCAGCTCGACTCCTACCAGCTGGGTGCCATCCTGATCGACAAGGCACGCCTCTTAGCCGCAATGGCGGCGCTCGTCGCCGCCGCGGCGCTCTTTGCGTTCTTCCGTTACACGCTCACCGGCAAGGCGATCCGCGCCTGCGCCGATAACTATCTCGGTGCGCGCGTGGTGGGCCTCGACGTCAAGCACCTTTATGCGCTGACCTTCGGCCTCGGCGCGATGTGCGTCGCCATTGCCGGCTGCGCCATGGTGCTTCTCGTCGACGTCACGCCGCCTCTCGGACCGGCGTATACGCTCCTCGCTTTCGTCATCGTCATCGTCGGCGGACTCGGCTCGATGGGCGGCGCGCTCCTCGGCGGCGTGCTGATCGGCGTCTCGGAGGCGCTCGCCGGCCTCTTCATCGCGCCCTCTGCGAAGAGCATGTTCAGCTTCGGACTCCTGATTCTCGTCTTGCTCCTGCGCCCGCAAGGGCTCCTCGGCAGGCGCGCATGAGAAATGCGTACCTCATTGGCGACACGAGGCGCGGCACCATCGCGCTCGCCGTCCTCGCGGCGCTTCTTGCGCTTCTGCCATTGTTTGTTGGTAATTACGGCCTTTCGGTCGCGACGCTGATTCTCTATTTCGCCTATACCGGCCAGGCGTGGAACGTGATGATGGGGTTCGCTGGCCAGCTCTCGCTCGGCCATGCGCTCTACGTCGGCGTCGGCGCTTATGCCGCCGGCGCGCTTTTTTTTCATTACGGGATCGGCCCATGGGCGGGCGTGTGGCTCGCCGTGGCGCTCTGCGTGCTTCTCGGCCTGGCGATCGGCTTTCTCGCATTTCGCTTCCGCATCTCCGGCGTGTACTTCGCGCTTCTCACCATCGCCTTCGCCGAATTCACGCGTATCGGCTTCGATCACCTGGAGTGGGCGGGCGGCCCGGGCGGCATGTTCCTGCGCGTCGCGCAACGCGATACCTGGGACCTCGCCAATTTCCGCGGCCCGCCGCTCATGTACTACTACGCGATGCTCGTCCTCGCCGCCGCGGCGTTCGCCCTTTGCGCCTGGCTTCTTCGCTCTCGCGCGGGCTACTACTGGCAGGCGATCCGCGAGAACGAAGAAGCGGCGCAGGCGCTCGGCATCAATACGTTTCGCTGGAAGCTACTCGCCGTGGCGATCAGCGCAGCGATGACCGCGCTCGCCGGCGTCTTTTTCGCTTTCTACTACAACAACCTCTTCCCCGAGCAGATCTTCAACATCAGCCGGTCGATCGAAATCATCCTCGGCCCCGTGATCGGCGGCGTCGGCACCCTTTTCGGTCCGGTGCTCGGCGCCGCAGTGCTGACCTTGCTCTCGGACGGCATCACCGAAGCGCTCGGCGCGGCCGGCTTCGACATCCCCGGCATCAAGCAGGTGTTCTACGGCCTCGTGCTCCTCGCGGTGGTCATGTTCCTGCCGAACGGCATCTGGCCCGCGCTCGCGCGGCGCCTGCGCCTGTGAGCCTCCTCCAAGTGCGCTCGGTGTCGAAGCGCTTCCGCGGCCTGCGCGCGGTGCACGAAGTGTCGTTCGACGTGGCCGAGGGGAATCTGCAAGGCCTGATCGGCCCGAACGGCGCCGGCAAGACGACGACCTTCAACATGATCGCCGGCGTCTATGCACCGGATTCAGGCGAGATCCTCTTCGCCGGCCGACCAATCCACGGCCTTCGGCCCGACGCGATCTGCGCGGCCGGCGTCGGCCGCACGTTTCAGATCGTGAAGCCCTTCAGCGGCCTTTCGGTCCTCGACAATGTCATGGTCGGCGCCTTCCTGCGCGAACGGCAGGCGGCCAATGCGCGCGCCGCCGCCGCGGCGATCGTCGAGCGCTTCGGCCTTGGCGCAAAGCGCGATCTGCCCGCCTCGTCGCTCACGCTCCCCGACCGTAAGCGGCTCGAAGTGGCGCGCGCGCTCGCCACGCGGCCCAAGCTTCTCTTGCTCGACGAGGTGATGGCGGGCCTTCGGCCGACCGAATGCGATCAGATGGTCGCGGTCTTCCGCGAGCTCAATCGCACCGACGGCACGACGATTCTCCTCATCGAGCACGTCATGCGCGCCGTGATGGCGCTCGCGCGGCACATCATTGTGCTGCATCACGGCGCGCTCATCGCGCGCGGCGCGCCAGAACAGGTGGTGCGCGATCCGGCGGTTCTCGAGTGCTATCTCGGCGAAGAGACCGTGGTATGAGAAAAATAGGGACTGTCCCTGTTTTTGCCTCGCCATGCTGAGCGTTCGCGAGCTCGATCTCTACTACGGCGATGCACAGGCGCTCGATCGCGTCTCGCTCGAAGTGCCGAAAGGCGAGATCGTCGCCATCGTCGGCGCAAACGGGGCCGGCAAGTCGTCCCTCATTCGTGCGATCGCCGGCATCGAGGTGGCGCGTCGGGGCAGCATTATGTTCAAGGGCGAGCCGATCACGCGTCTTGAATCGCACGCCATCTGCAACCGCGGCATCGGCCAGGTCGCGGAAGGCCGCCAGGTGTTTCCGTCGCTCACCGTGCTCGAGAACCTCGAGATGGGCGCGATGATTCCGCGCGCGCGCGCGCAGGCGAAGACGCGGCTCGACGAGGT
>JBHELS010000116.1:0-3117 GCA_046263015.1 Burkholderiales bacterium
AAGACCGCCTATCCGTGGATCACGCGCGAGCATGTCTATGAGCACGGCCATGTGCGGCTCAACTTCTTCCGTGTGCTCGAGTGGACGGGCGAGCCGCATCCGCGCGAAGACCAGGCGATCGCCTGGCAGGCGCTCGATCGGCCGATGGCCTCGCCGATGCTGCCCGCGAACGCGCCCGTGCTCGCCTCGCTCGCGCTGCCGCACGAGTACGCGATCACCGATGCCGCGGGCATGGGAACCGCGCCGATGCTCGCGGCGCTCGAGCGGCGCCTCGCCGACGGTCTGAAGCTCCTCCAGCTGCGCGAGCCCGGCCTCGCGCCGCGTCTGCGCGAGCTATTCACGACCGAAGTCCTCGGCCTCGCGCGGCGCTACGACTGCAAGGTGCTGACCAAGTCGCCGACCGAAGGCGCGCACGGCGTTCATTACACCGCCGCCGAGCTCACGCGGCTCGAGCGCCGGCCGGCGAGCGGCCTCGCCGCGGCCTCGTGCCACACGCGCGCGGAGCTCGAGCACGCCATGGCGCTCGGCCTCGACTTCGCCGTGCTGGGTCCGGTTTTGGAAAAGGCAGGCGCCGAGCCGCTCGGCTGGGAGCGCTTCGCCGCCATCGTGCGCGGCACGAGCATCCCGGTTTTCGCGATCGGCGGTCTCAACGGCGGCGACATGCAGACGGCGTGGCGTTCGGGCGCGCACGGCATGGCCATGATCCGCGGCGCCTGGCGCACGCCGTGACGACGGGCCGCCGTTACCGCGAGTAGTAACGCTCGCGCTCGAGCTCTTCCAGATAGCGCTTCTGCCGCTCAACCTCGAGTTGCGAGCGGTACACGGATTCCTGCTCGCGGCGTTCGCGTTCGAGTTCCTGGCGCCGCTCCTCATCTGCCCACTGGCGCCGGTAGTCCGGCGCTCGGTATCGAGATGCGGTTCGCTCGTACTCACGCTGCGCTTCCCAGCGGCGTATCTCGGACTCGCGTTGCCGCCGCTCGCTCTCGCGTTCCATCGATTCGCGCGTTTCGCGCTGGCGCTGCGCGGCCTCTTCCTTCTCGCGCTCGGCCGCTTCTACGTCCAAGCGCCGCTTCTCCTCGGCGCGCGTTTCCTCTGCGAGCCGCGTCAAGCGCCGGTCGTTCAGATGTTTCCACGTCCCGCCGATGGCGACGACCGCAAGTAGGACAACGACGATCTTCCACCACCCTGACGATGAATCCGTCGCGCCCTCGAGCGCTCGCGGGATCGGCGAACCTGCAGAGAGAAGGTTTTCGTCGTAGAGACCGCGCCGCGCCGGATCGCAAAGAACGGCGTGCGCCTCGCGAACCATGGTGCGCTCAGTGACGATCTCGGGCGCAGCGCTTGCGCCGAGGCCGCGAAGGCGCAGCTCGTAGGCCGACCGAATCGTTTCTTCGCTCGCCGTTCGCGGAACCTGCAGGACTTCGTAGAGGGTTCTTTTCGTTGCCACCTGGACCCTTCGAGTATTCGCGCCGGACGAGCGCTAGAACCTCATCGCGCGATCGCGCTCGAGCTCCCGGACATAGCGCTTCTCGCGTTCGAGCTGCAGCTGCGTGCGGCGGGCGTTCTCCATCTCGATGCGCTGCTGGGCGGCGCGCTCCTGAGCTTTCTGCCGCTCCTCCAGCGCGTGCTGGCGCGCGATGTGCTGGTCCACGGAGTGCGAGCTCGCGCGGTCGCGCGCCCGCTGCGCTTCCCACTGCCGCATCTCCGCTTCCTTTTGACGCTGCTCGAATTGCGTCTTCGCCCATTCGGCGTTTTGCCGCTCGCGTTCCGCCGCTTCCTCCTGCACGCGCTTTTGTTCGGCAAGGCGCGCCTCCTCGAGACGCACCTCCTGCATTGCGCGCTTGTGGCCGAGATAGGTCCAGCTGCCGCCGATCGCGACCGTCGCGAGCACCGCGACGCCGATCATCCAGCCAAGCGGCGACGAACGGTCGGCGATTGTCGCGGAGACGGGCGATGCGACGTGCGTGCCGTTGGCGATGCCCAGGGCGCGCATGGCCTCATCGCGCAGCTTCGCGTCGTAGAGTTTGCGCCGCGTCGCATCCGAAAGAATCGCATGCGCCTCGCGTATTAAATTGCGCTCGGCGAGCACTTCGGGCGCCGCGCTCGAGCCAAGCTCGCGCAGCCGCGCCTCGTACGCGGACCGGATGACGTCGTCGCTTGCGTTTCGCGAGACCTGCAACACTTCGTAGAGCGTTTTTCTTATGGCCACGCTTATCCCCTTTTTCGCTGCTGATCGCGAGCTCTACCGCCCTCCGTAGTAGTAATCGCGATTGGTCGTCGGTGCCGGCGTATCCGGCAGATTCGGATCGCGGCGCACCGTCAAGCCCGGCTGGCGTGGCGGCGGCGTGTACGGCCGCTGCAGTCCGTGAGGGTCGTAAACGACCGTCGGCGCAGGCATGCGATTCTCGTACTCGAGTCGCTGCGTATAGACACGTTCCCATTCCGCCTGGCGCCGCGCCGATTCGTATTCCCACAAGCTAGGAGCGCGTGGAGGCAGCTTCACGGTGGCAGCCGGATCCTTCGACGCCGGTGGCCGGTCGGTGTAGACGATCCGGCCGGCCTCGTCGACGGACTTGTAGACCTGCTGCGCCTCCGCATCGGCGGCGAGCAACAACACGAGCGCCGCAAATGCGGATTTGAATGTCGGCTGCATGTTCCCCCCTTAGAAACATCCACCGAGTCGAAATTGCGAACGGCATCTTAGCCTTTTTCGCTGCTGAAACTGTCGAAAGCGACGGGTGAAGAACCATGGTGGCCGCGTGTTGTGCGCGGGTCGTACACCCGACGAGCCGGAATGGGCGGAAATGCGGGCACTTTTCACGCTCGATGGCGATTCGCGCGTCAAGCCGGCGCGAAGATGAGACGAAGCGCACGCTTCTGAGGCACCGGTGCTTAGTGCGATACATTCGGCCTGTTTGCTCGATAAATCGCATCTCCAACGATGGAACTGAGTACCCAAGCACTGCCCGACACACGCCAGCGCGAAGAAGCGCTCGACGTGCGCCGCTCGTTCATCGTCCAGGCGCCCGCGGGCTCGGGAAAGACCGAGCTCCTGGTACAGCGCTACATCCGCCTCCTCGGCGCCGTGGAGAAGCCCGAGGAGATCGTCGCCATCAC
>JBHELS010000117.1:0-6975 GCA_046263015.1 Burkholderiales bacterium
CTGCATGCCGTCGTAACGGATGCGATCGATCACTTCATAGGCGCGGCTTCGCGCCATGCGCAGCGAATCGCCGAGCGCCGTCACGCAAAGCACCCGGCCTCCCGCCGTCGCGAGCTCGCCCTTCTCGAGTCGCGTGCCGGCTTGGAAGACGCGGCAATCGGGCGCGGGCGGCGGCAGTCCTGCGATGCGATCGCCCGACCGCGGCTCCTCCGGGTAGCCAGCGGCCGCAAGCACCACGCCGAGCGCGCAGCGCCGGTCCCACTGCGCTTCGACGCGCGCGAGGGAGCCCGAGAGCCCGTGCTCGATCAGTTCCAGCAGGTCGGACTTTAGGCGCATGAGGATGGGCTGCGTCTCCGGATCGCCGAGGCGGCAGTTGAATTCCAGCGTTTTCGGATTCCCCGCGACATCGATCATCAGCCCGGCGTACAGGAAGCCGACGTAGGGCTCGCCATCGGCCGCCATGCCCTGCACCGCCGGCTGGATGATCTCGCGCATCACCCGCGCATGAACTTTGGGCGTCACGATCGGCGCTGGCGAATAGGCGCCCATGCCGCCCGTGTTCGGCCCCTGGTCGCCGTCGCACAGGCGCTTGTGATCCTGGCTCGTCGCGAGCGGCAGCACATGCGTGCCGTCCGACATGACGATGAAGCTCGCTTCTTCGCCCTCGAGGAACTCTTCGATCACTACGCGCGCTCCCGCCGCGCCGAAGCGCCGCTCGGAAAGCATGGCCTCGATCGCGGCGTTCGCCTCCTCCCTCGTCGCGGCGATGACGACGCCTTTGCCGGCGGCGAGGCCGTCCGCCTTGATGACGATCGGCGTCTTTTCGGCGGCGACGTACGCGCGGGCCTCGGCTGCGCTCTCGAAGCTGCGATAGCGCGCCGTCGGCAGGCCGTGGCGCTGCATGAAGCGCTTGGCGAAGTCCTTCGATGATTCGAGCTGGGCCGCGGCGCGCGTCGGCCCGAAGATCCGCAGCCCCGCGTCGCGGAACGAATCGACGATGCCGGAAGCAAGCGGCGCCTCCGGCCCCACCACCGTGAGGTAGATGTTCTCGCGCCGGCAGAATTCGATGAGCGCCGGAACCTCGGTGATCGGCGCATTGTCGACTCCCGCTTCGGTCGCGGTGCCGCCGTTGCCCGGCGCGACGTACACCTTCTGCACGCGCGGACTTTGCGCAAGCTTCCAGGCGAGCGCATGCTCGCGGCCACCGGACCCGACAACGAGTAGCTTCATCTAGTGGCGGAAGTGGCGAACGCCGGTGAACACCATGGCAATGCCGCGCTCATCGGCCGCGGCGATCACTTCGTCGTCGCGCACGCTGCCGCCGGGCTGGATCACCGAGCGCGCGCCCGCCTCGGCGAGCGCATCGAGCCCGTCGCGGAACGGAAAGAAGGCGTCGGAAGCGACCGCGCTCGCGGCGAGCGAGAGCCCCGCGGTGCTCGCCTTGAGCGCGGCGATGCGCACACTGTCCACACGGCTCATCTGCCCGGCGCCGACGCCGAGCGTCGCGCCCTCGCGGCAAAACACGATGGCATTCGACTTCACGAACTTCGCCACGCGCCAGGCGAAGCCGAGGTCGGCCCATTCGGCTTCGCTCGGCGCTTTGCGGCTGACCACCCGCAGCTCGCCCCGCTCGACCATCCGGCCGTCGGCGCTTTGCACGAGAAGGCCGCCGCCGATACGTTTGTAGTCGTGCGGCTGCGTTTCGCCTGCGAGCGGCACCTCGAGCACGCGCAGGTTCGCCTTCGCAGCGAGGATGCGCAGCGCTTCGGGCGCGACACGCGGCGCGATGATCACCTCAGCGAATTGCCGGGCGAGCGCCTGGGCGGCGGCGGCATCGAGCTCGCGATTGAAGGCGATGATGCCGCCGAACGCGGACACCGGGTCAGTAGCGAAGGCGCGCTCATAGGCGAGCTGCAGGCTCGCGGCGAGGGCGACGCCGCAAGGATTCGCGTGCTTGACGATGACGCACGCGGGCTCTGCGAACTGCTTGACGCACTCCCACGCCGCGTCCGCGTCCGCGAGGTTGTTGTACGAGAGCTCTTTTCCCTGGACCTGGCGATAGCTCGCGAGCGCGCCCGCGACCGGTTGCGGGTCGCGATAGAACGCGGCGCTCTGATGTGGGTTCTCGCCGTAGCGCAAATCCTGGAGCTTTCGAAATTGCAGCGTCAGCACCTCGGGGTATTCGCCGCGCTCCCCCGCCTGGTCGAGCGACGTGAGATAGTTCGCCACCGCGGCGTCATACGCTGCGGTGTGCGCGAAGACCTTGCGCGCGAGCGCAAAGCGGGTCTCGGCCGACACGGCGCCGCTCGCGCGAAGCTCCTCGAGGACGCGCGCATAGTCGGCCGGATCCACGAGCGCCGCGACCGAGCCATAGTTTTTCGCCGCCGCGCGAAGCATCGTCGGGCCGCCGATGTCGATGTTCTCCACCGCTTGCTCAAGCGTGCAGTCGGCGCGCGCGACGGTCGCTTGAAAGGGATAGAGATTGACCACTACCAGCTCGATCGCATCGATCTTCGCCTGGGCGAGTGCCGCCACGTGCCCCGGATCGTCGCGCCGTGCGAGCAGCCCAGCATGGATGCGCGGATGCAGCGTCTTGACGCGGCCGTCGAGCATCTCGGGGAAACCGGTATAGGAGGAAACGTCCGTGACGGCGACGCCCTCGCGCTCGAGCAGGCTTGCCGTGCCGCCCGTCGAGAGGATGGAAAAGCCACACGCCGCGAGGCCGCGCGCGAAGTCGACGATTCCGGACTTATCCGAGACGCTGATGAGCGCCCGGCGCAGGCGCGACACTACCCTTTGATCCGGAGCTGCTGCATTTTCTTGCGCAGCGTATTGCGGTTGATCCCGAGCATCTCGGCGGCGAGCGACTGGTTGCCCTCGGCGTGGCCGAGCACGGTCTCGATCATCGGCTTCTCGATGTTCTTCAGAACCATGTCGTAGATGGCGGTGGGTTTTTCGCCGTCCATGTCCTTGAAGTAGCGCTCGAGCGAGCGTCTCACCGCTTCATGGAGCTCGTTGCCGCGGGTCATGCCGCCAGTCTCTCGAAATAGTCGTTGACGGCAGCGCGCTGCGCCGGTGCTGCGTTCATGGCGTTGACGCGGCTTCGCAGGCTCTCTCCGCCCGGCAGCTCGCTCACCGTCCAGCCGATATGCTTGCGCGCGACCCGCGTGCCCTGCTCCTCGCCATAGAGATCGTACAGACCGTCGAGGTGCTCGATCAGCACTTGGCCGATTTCGCGCGGCCCGGGCGCAGGCAGCAGCTCTCCGGCCGCGAGGTAGTGGACGATGGCGCGAAAAAGCCACGGGCGCCCTTGCGCGGCACGGCCGATCATCACGGCGTCCGCCCCGGTGCGCTCGAGCACCCGCTTCGCCTGCTCGGGCGTTGAGATATCGCCATTGGCGATCACCGGGATGCGAAGGCGCGACTTCACTTCGGCAATGGTGTCGTACTCGGCCTCGCCCGCGAACATGCAGGCGCGCGTGCGCCCGTGGATGGCGAGCGCCTGCGCGCCGGCCGCCTCGACGAGCCGCGCGATGCCGAGCGCGTTCCTGCGCTCCGGGCTCGGACCGGTACGAATCTTCACCGTAACGGGAACGGGCACTGCGGCGACCACCGTCTCGACGATGCGCGCGACCAGCGCTTCGTTCTCGAGAAGTGCCGAGCCGGCGGCGACGTTGCAGACCTTTTTCGCCGGGCAGCCCATGTTGATGTCGATGATCTCGGCGCCCGCAGCGACGTTATGCCGGGCCGCCTCGGCGAGCATCGCCGGATCGGCCCCCGCGATCTGTACCGACACGGGCGCCGGCTCGCCGCGATGATCGAGGCGCAACTGCGTCTTGCGCGAGGCGCGCAGCTCGGGGCGCGATGACACCATTTCGGAGACCGCGAGGCCGGCGCCGTAGCGGCGGGCGAGGCGGCGAAACGAGCGATCCGTGATTCCGGCCATCGGAGCGACAAACACTGCGGAAGGCAGCGCATGGGCGCCGATTTTCATTGACAGGGCCGATGTGTTGCGAAGGGAAGCGGATTTTATCTGCAAATCTTTTTTCAGGGAAGCGCTCGCGCGCCGAAAATCATTCGGCGCGCGAAAAATCGGCGCGGTGCCGGAAAAATATCGAGCGCCGCAAGCGCAAGGCCGCGCGCTCGGCGAAAACTCGTGCCGCTGAAGCCGCTCGCAAGAAAATCGGTGACGCGAATCGCCGCCGTCGCGTCGATGCGACGCGAAGCCGCAAACCGTGCGAGCGTCGTCGCCACCTCCGCGTGCGCCGCGCCGGCGAGCGCCTGCGCGAGATCCCAGGCGTCGCGCAAACCCAGATTCAGGCCTTGTCCAGCGACCGGATGAAGCGTCTGCGCCGCGTTGCCGATGTACACCTCGTTGCCCATCGCGCGCACGCGCCGGACTTTCAGCGTCGGCACTTGCACCGTGCGCGCCTGCACGCCGACGAGCCGTCCCGCGCTCGTCGGCGCAAGCTGCGAAAGCTCGGCGAGAAATTCCCCCTGCGGCGCGGTCGCGAGGCGCCGCGCGCGCTCCGCGCCCGTGCTCCAGATGAGCGCGTAGCGGCCCGCGAGCGGCAGAAGGGCGAGCGGTCCTTCGCCGGTGAAGCGCTCGTAGGCGGTGCTTGCGGCGGGCGGGTCGCTGTCGAGGAGCGCGACCAGTGCTTCGTGCTGATAGCGTTTGCCCGGGACGTCGGCGGGCGCGCCTTCAGCGTGCACGATGCAACGCGCCTCCAGGGGCTCGCTCACGAGCGCATCGCCGAGCGGCGACCTGAGTGCCCCGAGCAATGCGCCGTAATCGGTCTGATAGCCGAGCGCGGGCACGCCGGCGTCGGCCGCCTCGAGGCGCGTGCGCCCGAACGTTCCGGCCTGCGAGACGACGATGCGCTCAATCGGCGTTGCGGCAAGCTCTCGCCAGATGCCGAGGCGCTCGAAGATCAGTCGGCTCGCGTAGGAAAGCGCAAGCGGCCGGAAGGCCGCGGCTGCAAGATGCGGGTCATAGAGCGCAACGCCGAATCCCGCCCGGCGTAGCGCGAGCGCCGCCGTGCAGCCGACCGGCCCGGCGCCGTGAATCAGGACATCAACTGCCGCTGCGCCCATCGCGCATCAGCGCTTCGATATCCTCGACGAGCTTCGGCGCCTCCGCGGTGATGACCTCGCAGCCGCTCGGCGTCACGACCACGTCATCCTCGATGCGGATGCCGATGTCGCGCAGCCGCTCGGGGATGTCGTCCGCCGATCGGATATAGAGGCCCGGCTCGACCGTGAGCGCCATGCCCGGCGCCAGGGTGCGCCACTGTCGCTCGCGCTTGTACTCGCCTGCATCGTGCACGTCGAGCCCGAGCCAATGCCCCGTGCGGTGCATATAGAAGCGCTTGTAGCTTTCTTTTTCGAGCACCTCGTCGAGCGTGCCGCCAAGGATTCTGAGGTCGAGCATGCCTTGCGTTAGGACGCGCACAGCGGCGTCGTGCGGCTCATTCCAGGCATTACCGGCGCGCACTTTTTCGATCGCCGCGCGCTGCGCCGCGAGGACGAGCTCGTAGACCTCGCGCTGCGCACCGCTGAAGCGGCCGTTGACGGGAAAGGTCCGGGTGATGTCCGAGGCGTAGCCGTCGAGCTCGCAACCGGCATCGATCAGCAGCAGATCGCCCTCGCGCAGGCGTGCGTCGTTCGCGACGTAGTGCAGCACACAGGCGTTCTCGCCGGCGGCCACGATCGGCGAGTACGCCGGGAATTGCGCGCCGTTGCGGCGAAATTCGTGCAGGAGCTCGGCTTCGATCTCGTATTCCATGCGGCCAGGATGCGCGGCCTGCATGGCGCGGCGGTGCGCTGCGGCGGCAATGCGCGCGGCGCGCCGCATGGTGGCGAGCTCATGCTCGTCCTTGATCAAGCGCATGTCGTCGAGGAGGACACGCACGTCCTGGAGCCGCTCGGGCGCGGCGACGCCGGCGCGCGAGCGGCCGCGCACTAGGTTGAGCCAGCGCATCACGCGCGCATCCCACTCGGCCTCCGCGCCCATCGGGTAACAGAGGACCGGCTGGTCCTCGAGGAGCTTCGGCATCGCCGCATCGAGCTCGGCGATCGGCTGCGCCTCGTCGAAGCCGAAGCGCTCGCGCGCAAACTCGGGTCCGTAGCGAAAGCCATCCCAGATTTCGCGCTCGGGATCTCGCGTGCGGCAAAAAAGCGCCGCCTTCGGCGCTTTGCCTGCAGTGAGGACGAGTACCGCCTCCGGTTCGATGAAGCCGGTGAGGTAGTAGAAGTAGCTATCGAAGCGGTACGGGTAATGGCTGTCACGATTGCGCAGCCGCTCGGGCGCCGTGGCGACGAGTGCCACGCCTTCGCCCATCAGCGCGGCGAGGCGCGCGCGGCGCGCGGCATAAACGGCGAGATGGTCGGTCGGCTTCATGTTCGCGTTGCGAGCTCCGCTTCCAGTTCCGCGAGACGCGCCGGCGTCCCGACGTCCTGCCACAGCCCGTGGAAAAGCTCGCCGGAAAGTCGCTGCTCTTCTACCGCGGCGTATAGGAGCGGCGCGAGCGGTGCTTTGGCGCCGCGCTTCACCGGCGACACCATGCGTGGCGACATTACCGCCACGCCAGCGTAAGTGTAGCGTTCACCGGGCGCGTTGCCGACGAGTCCATGGCGCAGCGAGAAATCGCCTTGCGCGCGATGGGCGGGGTTCGCCACCAATACCAGGTGGCCGAGCAGGTCTCCGAGATCGTGCTCGAGGAGCGGGCGAAACGCCACCTCGCAATAGATGTCGGCATTGACGAGGAGAAACGGGGCGTTGCCAAGAAGCGGCAGCGCCTGCGCGATACCGCCGGCAGTCTCGAGCGGTGAGGCCTCGCGCGAGTAAGCCACTTGCAGCGCGAAACGGCGCCCGTCGCCGATCGCCTCGACGATCTGCTCGCCAAGGTGCGAGACGTTGATCACGACTTCCCGGCAGCCCGCCGCCGCCAGGCGTTCGAGATGCCACGCGATGAG
>JBHELS010000118.1:0-4527 GCA_046263015.1 Burkholderiales bacterium
CTCCATGGCCATCGGCTCGAGCACTTCGCCGAGGTACTCGGGCTTCGCGAGCGACTTCAGATGCTCGACCACCTTGTGCACCTCGTGGTCGGCGACAAAAGCGCCGTGCACGCGCTGCGGCAGGCCGCTGCCGGGCGGCAGATAGAGCATGTCGCCCGAGCCCAGGAGCGCCTCGGCGCCCGATTGGTCGAGGATCGTGCGCGCATCCACTCTCGAGGCCACCTGGAAAGCGATGCGCGCCGGGATATTCGCCTTGATGAGGCCGGTGATGACGTCCACCGACGGGCGCTGCGTCGCGAGGATGAGATGGATACCGGCGGCACGCGCCTTCTGCGCGATGCGCGCGATCAGCTCCTCGACTTTCTTCCCGACCACCATCATGAGGTCGGCGAGCTCATCGATCACCACCACCACCTGCGGCATCGGCACGAGCTTCTCCGCCTTGCCGGCGTCAAGCGCGAACGGGTCCTGCAGCTCCTGCTCGCTCACGCGGTGGTTGTAGCCGGAAAGGTTGCGCGCACCGATCCAGCTCATCAGCTTGTAGCGCCGGTCCATCTCGGCGACGCACCAGGTGAGCGCATTCACCGCTTGCTTCATGTCCGTCACAACCGGGCAGAGGAGATGCGGAATATCCTGGTAGACCGAGAGCTCGAGCATCTTCGGGTCGATCAGGATGAGACGGATGTTGCGGGGCTCCGCCTTATAGAGAAGCGCGAGGATCATCGCGTTGAGCGCGACCGACTTGCCGGACCCCGTGGTGCCCGCGACCAGCAGATGTGGCATGCGGGCAAGGTCGGCGACCACCGGGTTCCCGGCAATGTCCTTGCCCAGTGCGATGGCGAGCGCCGAATTGAGTGCGTGGTAGGCCTGCGAGCCGAGAATCTCGGAGAGCCGCACGGTCTGCCGGTGCGGGTTCGGGATCTCGAGCCCCATGCATGATTTGCCCGGGATCGTCTCGACCACGCGGATCGAGACAACCGACAGGGCGCGCGCCAGGTCCTTTACCAGGTTGACGATCTGGCTGCCTTTGACGCCGATCGCCGGCTCGATCTCGTAGCGCGTGATGACCGGGCCGGGATAGGCGGCGAGCACTTTGACGGCGACGCCGAAGTCCGAGAGCTTCTTTTCGATCAGGCGCGAGGTGAATTCCAATGTCTCGGGGCTCACCTGCTCCCCCTCGTTCTTCGCCTCGTCGAGGAGCTTTAGCGGCGGCAACGGCGTGTCGGGGAGCTCCTCGAAGAGCGGCGCCTGTTTTTCCTTGAGCACCCGCTCGGATTTCTTGATTTCGGCCACCGGCGGCTCGATGCGGATCGGCGGATGGTTCTCCTCGCGCTTCTTTTCCGCCTTGACCACGAGCTCGCGCTCCTCGCGCGCAAGCGCCCCGAGGCGGCGGTCCTGCCGGCGCTCCCACGCGCGCCGCACGGCGCGCCAGGCCGACTCGAGGCCGAGACCGACAAGCTCCGCGACGCTCAACCACGAAACGCCCGCGAAAAGGCTGAGGCCGGCGGCGGCGAGCGCCAGGAGAAGAAGCGTGGCGCCGGTAAAGCCGGCGATCGCGGCGAGCTTGCCGCCGGCGGCAGCGCCGATGAGTCCGCCGGGCGCGAGCGGCAAATGCACGGGCAGGCTCTGCAGCCGCAACGCCTCAAGCGAGGCGCTTGCGAGGAGCAAGACCGCGAAGCCGCCTAGGAAGACGCCGAGCGAACGACCGTCGATACGGCGATAGCCCCAAACGACGCCCACAACGCACAGGGCGACGAACCAGTACGCGGAAAGCCCGAAAAGGTAGAGAACCACATCGGCGAACCAGGCGCCGAGCGCCCCGCCCGCGTTATGCGCGACGGCGCCGGTCGCGGTATGCGACCAACCCGGATCGTCACGGCTGTAGGTGGCGAAGACGAGCAGCAGGTAGAGCGCCGCCGCCACCAGGAGGAGCCACTTTGCTTCGCGAACCAGGCCCGCGAGGCGGGCCGGAAGCGGCGCGCGGCCGCCTTTTTGCCCTGCTGGCAGGGCTACTCCGGCAGCATGATCGTATCGCGCAAGACGATGTTCGAGCCCCGCATCTCGATGTAGCCGCCGGTCTGGAGGTCCTTCATCACGCGGCTCACCATCTCGCGCGAGGCGCCGATCATCTTGGCGATATCCTGCTTCGGCAGGCGCTTGGTGACGATCTTCTCGCCATTCACATTCTCCGCCATGTCGAGGAGGAGACGCGCGACGCGGCCGTAGACGTCGAGGAGCGCGAGGCTGCCGATCTTGCGGTCCGCTTCCCGCAGCCGCCGTACGAGCCCGCGCATCACCGCCATCGCCATCTCGGAGTTCTCGGAGACCACGCGCTTGAAGTCGCGCTTGGCGATCGAGAGGAGCTCGCAGGGCTCGATCGAGACCACGCTCGCCGAGCGCGGCTCGTCGTCGATCAGTCCCATCTCGCCGAAGAATTCGCCCGGCCCGAGGATCGCGAGGATCACTTCTTTCCCCTCGGAGTCGCTCATCATCACCTTGAGGCGGCCGGAAATCACGATGTAGAGCGAGTCGGTGGCATCACCGCTCGACATGATCGTGGTGTTGCGGCTCGCGCTGCGTCGCGTGACCATCGTCGTCAACATGCGCAGCTGTTCTTCTGGAAGTGTTGCGAACAGCGGCACCGCCTTCAACACCGCCGTCGATACCGTTGTCGCCATAGCTGAAACGCCCCCCTTGTTATTTACGAGCTATGGTAGCAGAAGCGGAGCCGTATAATTTTTAGAGCCCATGGCTTCTCGCCCGACGCGCCACGCGCGGCTGCTGATTCTCGGCTCCGGTCCGGCGGGCTACACCGCCGCGGTGTACGCCGCCCGCGCGAATCTCAAGCCCGTGCTCATCGCCGGCATCGCCCAGGGCGGCCAGTTGATGACCACTACAGATGTCGACAACTGGCCGGCAGACGCCGACGGAGTGCAGGGTCCGGAGCTGATGGAGCGCTTTCGCAGGCACGCGGAGCGCTTCGAAACGGAAATTGTTCACGATCACATCCACGTCGCGCGGCTCGGCGAGCGGCCGGCGCGCCTGGAGGGCGATCTCGCGCACTACACCTGCGACGCGCTGATCATCGCCACCGGCGCCTCGGCCAAGTATCTCGGCCTCTCCTCGGAGCAGAAATTCATGGGCCGCGGGGTGTCGGCCTGCGCCACCTGCGACGGGTTTTTCTATAAAGGACAGGACGTGGTGGTCGTCGGCGGCGGCAACACGGCGGTCGAGGAGGCGCTCTACCTCGCGAATATCGCGCGCAACGTCCAGCTCGTGCATCGCCGCGACAAGTTCCGTGCCGAAAAGATCATGCAGGACAAGCTCATGAAGCGCGTCGCGGACGGCAAGATCGGCTTGGTGCTCGATTCCGTGGTGGACGAAGTGCTGGGCGACTCGAGCGGCGTGACGGGCGTGCGAGTCGGCCATGTAAAGCAGGGGTCGAAGCGAGAGCTCGCCGCCAAGGGGCTTTTCGTGGCGATCGGCCACACCCCGAACACCGAGATCTTCGCCGGGCAGCTCGCGATGCGCGACGGCTACATCGTCACGCGCGGTGGCTCGGAGGGCATGGCGAGCGCGACCAGCGTCCCCGGCGTGTTCGCCGCGGGTGACGTGCAGGACCATGTCTATCGCCAGGCGGTGACGAGCGCGGGCTCGGGCTGCATGGCGGCGCTCGACGCGGAGAAGTATCTCGATGGGCTCGCCACCTGAAAACTCTGAGTTCCGGCGCGCGGTCGCCGGCGCCGAGCCGCTCGAGACGCCGAAGAAGGTCGTGCATCGGCGAGCGGTGCCGCCCGTGCCGCGCCAGCGCCTGCGCGATGAGCGCTCGGCGCTCGCCGAATCCCTCGGTCCGCTCTCTCTCGACGATGCGCTCGAGGCGGGCAATGAGCTTGTCTACCTGCGCGACGGTTATCCGCGCGATGTGCTGCGCAAGCTCCGCCGCGGCCACTGGGTGGTCGAGGACGAGCTCGATCTGCACGGCATGAATCGCCACGGCGCGGCGCTGAGCGTCGCCGAGTTCCTGCGCCATTGCCGGCGCCGTGGGCGCCGCTGCGTGCGCATCGTCCACGGCAAGGGCCTCGGCTCGCGCCAGCGCGAGCCGGTGCTGAAGGGATTCCTTCGGAAATGGCTGCTGCGTGACGAGGTGCTGGCGTTCACCCAGGCGCCAGCCGCGCAAGGCGGAAGCGGCGCCGTGCTGGTTCTGCTTAAGGGCTAGACGGCGGCTTCGTTGACTTCACCGGTGCGGATGCGCACCACGTGCTCCACGCCGGTGACGAAAATCTTGCCGTCGCCGATCTTGCCCGTGCGCGCCGATTTGACGATGGCGTCGATCGCGCGCTCGACCTGGTCATTCGGTACGACGACCTCGATCTTCACCTTCGGCAGAAAATCGACCACATACTCCGCGCCGCGATAGAGCTCGGTGTGGCCTTTCTGCCGGCCGAAGCCTTTCACTTCCGTCACGGTGAGCCCGGTGACGCCCACCTCGGAGAGCGCTTCGCGCACTTCATCGAGCTTGAACGGTTT
>JBHELS010000119.1:0-3051 GCA_046263015.1 Burkholderiales bacterium
CGCCGCCCGGTGGCGATCATGGGCGACGGCGGTTTCTGGCACAACGGCCTTCTCTCCGGCGTCGCATCGAACCTGCTCAATAAAGGCGACGGCGTGCTCGTCATCATGAAAAACGGCTATGCCTCGGCGACGGGCACGCAGGAGCTCCTATCGTCGCCGCCCGAGGACGCGCGCATGGTGGCGCTCGGGCAAAGCGCCGCCGGCGCCGACCGCACGATCGAAAGCACGCTGACGGGCCTCGGTGTGAAGTGGCTGCGCACGGTGAATAACTACAAGGTCGGCGAAGTCGCCAAGGTCTACAAGCAGGCGATGGCCGCGGATTATCCGGGGCTCAAGGTCATCATCGCCGAGGGCGAATGCCAGCTCGAGCGCCAGCGGCGGTTGCGGCCGCAGGTCGCCGACAAATTAAAGAAGGGCGAGCGCCATATACGCGTCAAGTACGGCGTCGATGAGGACACCTGCACTGGCGACCACTCGTGCATTCGCCTTTCCGGCTGCCCGACGCTCACGGTGAAGGACAATCCCGACCCACTGCGCAGCGATCCGGTGGCGACCGTGATCGATGGATGCGTCGGCTGCGGCCTGTGCGGCGAGAACTCGCACGCGGCGGTGCTCTGCCCGTCGTTCTATCGCGCCGAAGTGATCCAGAACGCGAGCGCCTGGGATAGGCTGCTTGCGCGCCTATGACTTTGCCTGAGCGTCCGATCACCATCCTTATCGCCGCGCTCGGCGGCGAAGGCGGCGGCGTCATGGCCGACTGGCTCGTGGAAGCGGCAACGGAAAGCGATCTGCCGGCGCAGGCAACGTCGATTCCGGGGGTCGCACAACGCACGGGTGCGACGACCTATTACCTCGAGATTTATCCTGCCCGACGGGTTGAGCTCAGGGGCAAGGAGCCGGTGCTCTCGCTCACGCCGAGCCCCGGCAACGTGGACATCATGGTGGCATCGGAGCTCGTCGAGGCGGGACGCGCGATGACGAACGGCTACGTGAACCCGGAGCGCACCACGCTCATCGCTTCGACCCATCGCATCTACGCCACGATCGAGAAGATGCAGATGGCCGATGGCCGCTACGACGCCGACAAGGTGATCGCGGCCGCGGGCGAGCTCGCGAAGCGCGCGGTGCTCTTCGACATGCGCAAGCTCGCGCAGGAAAGCGGCACCGTCATCAATGCCGTCCTATTCGGCGCGATGGCCGGAAGCGGCGTGCTGCCGCTCTCGCGTGAGGCCTGCGAAGACGCGATACGCAAGAGCGGCCGCGGCGCCGAAGCGAGCTTGCGCGGCTTCAGCGCCGGTTACGAGATCGCGCTCGGCCAGCGCGAAGCGCCGGGACAAGCGGTGCCGCCCAAGCGCGCGACCGACTTGAACGACGTGCTGCCGCTCGCCGAGGAACGACTGCGCGACTATCAGGGCGAGCGCTATGTCGAGCTCTACCGCCGGCGGCTGCAGCCCTTCATCGGCGGCGACGCACGTGTCGCGGCGAGCGTCGCACGGCATCTGGCGACCTGGATGACCTATGAAGACATCATTCGGGTGGCCGATCTGAAGACGCGAGCGAGCCGCTTCGCGCGCGTGCGCCGCGAGGTGGGCGCGAAGGACGATGAGCCGGTCGTCGTGATCGATTACCTGAAGCCGGGCATCGAAGAGTTCGCCTCCGTGATGCCCGCGGCGCTCGGGCGGCGGCTCGTCGCCTGGGCGGAAAGGCGCGGCAAGCTCGACGCCTACAACATCGGCATGCACATCAAGACATCGGGCTTTTTCGGTTATCTGCTCGTGCGCTCGCTCGCCTGGATGCGACCGCTTCGACCCCACAGTTACCGCTACGCGGAAGAGCAGGCGCTGATCGAGCGCTGGCTCGCGCTCGTCGCCGATGCCGCGAAACGGGACGCGACCTTGGCCTACGAGGTGGCCGAGTGCGC
Source organism: Burkholderiales bacterium (assembly GCA_046263015.1). Classification (GTDB taxonomy): domain Bacteria; phylum Pseudomonadota; class Gammaproteobacteria; order Burkholderiales; family SG8-39; genus SCGC-AG-212-J23. Next base: position 1,922 of record JBHELS010000119.1, read on the forward strand.
GCGGCTCATCAAGGGCTACGGCGAGACCCATCGGCGCGGCAAGGGCAACTTTCTCGCGATCGTCGATGCCTTGATGGAGAACCCGCCCACCGCCGATGCCCGCGAGCAGGCGAAAGCGATCCGCAAAGCGCGCGAAGCGGCGCTTGCCGATCCCGAAGGCAAGGCGCTCGGCACGACGCTCGGCAAACCGGTCGTCTGGATGAAACCGGTCGCCAAAATCTAGAGAAGGAGAGTCCTATGGCCAGCGTTCCCCACGTCACCAATCCAGCCCGACAGGATCTTTATCGGCGCATGGACCAGCAGAACACCGCGCCGCTCTGGGAGGTGCTGCATGGGCTCATTCCCGACACGCCCGTCACGCGCTGCAAGCCCTACCTGTGGAAGTACAAGGACGTGCGGCCTTACATCATGGAAGCCGGCAAGCTGATCACCGCCAAGGAAGCAATCCGCCGCGTGCTCGTCCTCGAGAACCCGGGCATGCGCGGCGAATCGTGCATTACGCAAAGCCTGTACGCCGGGCTGCAACTCATCCTGCCGGGTGAAATCGCGCCGAGCCATCGCCATAGCCAGTCGGCGCTGCGCTTCATCGTCGAGGGCTCGGGCGCCTACACCGCGGTGGACGGCGAGCGCACCACGATGTTCCCCGGCGACTTCATCATCACGCCGTCATGGACCTTCCACGATCACGGCAACCCGGGGAACGAGCCCGTAGTGTGGATGGATGGGCTCGACATCCGTATCGTCGAGCTCTACGGCGCGCAGTTCCACGAGGTGTATCCGGAAGAAGTCCAGCCCGTGACCCGTAGCGAAGGCGCGGCCACCGCGCGCTTCGGTAACGGGCTAGCGCCACTGGGCGCACCGGCGCCCTTCGGCAAGACCTCGCCCATTTTCAACTACCCGTTTGCAAGGAGCCGCGAGTCGCTCGAGCTCCTGTCGCGCGACCAGGATCCCGATCCGTGCCACGGGTGGAAGATGCAGTTCATCAATCCACTCACTGGCGGGCAGGCGATGCCGACGATCGCCGCCTTCATCCAGCTCCTGCCACCGCGCTTCCAGTCGCAGCCCTATCGCAGCACCGACGGGACCATCTACTCGGTGGTCGAGGGCGGCGGGCGCGTCACGATCGGCGG
>JBHELS010000120.1:0-22527 GCA_046263015.1 Burkholderiales bacterium
AACGCGCAGCGCTCGAACGCCGTGCTCGTGTGCCATGCGCTCAATGCTTCGCATCACGTCGCCGGTTACTACGCCGATCAGCGCGACAACGTCGGCTGGTGGGATAACCTCGTCGGGCCGGGAAAGCCCCTCGACACGCGGCGCTTCTTCGTCGTCGGTTCGAATTACATCGGTTCGTGTTTCGGCTCGACCGGGCCCGCCTCGGTCAATCCCGCGACCGGCAGGCCGTGGGGGGCCGACTTCCCGGTGGTCACCGTCGAGGACTGGGTCGACGCGCAGGCAGAGCTTGCCGATCGGCTGGGCATCGAGCGTTTCGCCGCCGTGATCGGCGGCTCTCTTGGCGCGATGCAGGCCCTGCAGTGGACGCTCTCGTATCCCGAGCGCGTGCGCCATGCGATCGTCATCGCCGCGGCGCCGCGTCTGACGCCGCAAAACATCGCCTTTAACGAGGTCGCGCGCCAGGCGATCATGACCGACCCGGATTTCCACGGCGGGCACTACTACGACAAAGGCGCAGTGCCAACGCGGGGGCTGCGCATCGCGCGCATGATTGGCCACATCACCTACCTTTCCGGTGAGGCGATGGCCGAGAAGTTCGGCGGCTCCTGCGCCGCGGCGTGCCGGGCTTCGACTTCGATATCGATTTCGAGGTGGAGTCGTATCTGCGCTACCAGGGCGACAAGTTTTCCACTTATTTCGACGCCAACACGTATCTGCGCATCACGAAAGCGCTCGATTATTTCGACCCGGCGGCGGAGTACGGCGGCAACCTCTCGGCGGCGCTTGCGCGCGCGCAGGCGGCGTTTCTCCTCGTATCGTTCAAGTCGGACTGGCGCTTTCCGCCCTCGCGCTCGCGCGAAATGGTGCGCGCGCTGCTCGATAACCGCCGAATCGTCTCCTACCTGGAGATCGATGCGCCCGGCGGCCACGACGCGTTCCTCCTCGAGGACGCGCGCTACCACAACGCGCTACGCGCGTATTTCGGCAACGTCGAGCTATGAGAGCCGACCAAGCGGCGATCGCCCACTGGGTCGCGCCCGAGTCCCGGGTGCTCGACCTCGGTTGCGGCGACGGTTCGCTCCTGCGCCACCTGTGGCAGGAGCGGCAGGCGCCGGGCTACGGCGTCGAGATCGACGACGCCAAGGTCCTCGACTGCGTCGAGAACGACGTCAACGTGCTGCAGGTCGACCTGGAGAGCGGGCTCTCACTTTTCGCCGATCACTCTTTCGACTGCGTGATTCTTTCTGAGACGCTGCAGACCATCCGCCGGACCGAGTTCCTCGTGCGCGAGATGCTGCGCGTCGGACGCGAAGCGATCGTCAGCTTCCCGAACTTCGGCCATTGGAGCGCGCGGCTGCAGGTCCTGCTCGGCCGCATGCCGGTTTCCGACATCCTGCCGTATCAGTGGTATGAGACGCCGAACGTACATCACTGCACGATCGTGGATTTCGAAGACCTTTGCCGGCGCCTTGGCGTGCGCATCCGCGAGCGATTGGTCTTGAACGGCGGCAAGCCGGTAAGCTGGCTGCCGAATTTTCTCGGCAGTATCGCCGTCTACCGGCTGACGCCGCGCTTGCAGGAACGATCGGCAGATAGGCCGGCCACCTAGTCCCCCATGGTTCCTTCGGCCTGCCGGCCTCGCTCGTTGTACTAAATGATCCGCAAACTCGCAGGCGGCGGCTACCGCCTCTATTCCCGCAAGGTCAATCCGAAGACCGGCCGGCGGCGAAATCTCGGCACGTTCAAGACGCGCGCCGCCGCCGAGAAGCACGAGCGTGCAGTGCAGTTCTTCAAGCGCAGGGGATAGGCCCGCCGAGCGGCCTACGCGCGCATGCGAATCGAGGTCTGGTCGGACCATTGCGAACGGTAATGCTCAAGGCGAGGCTTCGCGCATGCAGGAAACTCCGGTCGTGACTCAGGTGGAGCCGAAGGCGAAAGTCGAGGCGCTTTTCGACTCTCTCGCACTCGAGTATGTGCGCAGCCGCGAGCGGCAGTTCTCGTTCATCACGCAAAAGCGGATCGTCATCGAGCTTCTCGGCGGTGCGCACGGCCGGCTCCTGGAAGTGGGCTGCGGACCCGGCATCATGCTGCCCGACCTGCTCGGCATGGGGTTCGAGGTGCATGGCCTCGATGTCTCCGCCGAGATGATCCGCCGCGCCGAGCAGCGCGTGAGCTCGCATGCCCTCGCTCAGCGCTGCAATCTCGGCGTCGGCGATGTGGAAAAGCTTGACTATCCGGATGCGACCTTCGATGCGGTTCTCGGCATGGGCGTGCTCGAATACCTGCCGAGCTACGACGCAGCGTTGCGCGAGATTGCGCGGGTGCTCAAGCCCGGCGGCCATGTCGTCCTCACGATCCCGAACCGCGCGAGTGCCTACCATGTCGCGCGCTCGAGCTATATGGCGCTACGGCGGCTTCTCGGCCGGCCGCGCGCGACCAGCTACGAAGCGAACCCGTGCCTGCCGTGGGCGCTCGACCGGCAGCTCGCAGGCGCCGGCCTTCGCAAGGTCACGAGCCGCGCGTGCAATTTCATTTTCTTTCCGCTGAAAGAGCTCAACGAGCGCGCTACCGAATCGCTTAATCGAGCGCTCACGCCGCTCGCCGCCTCCGCCGTCGCCCCCTACCTCGGCGCGCAGTACATCGTCAAAGCGCAAAAGACCGCTTGGCGCTCCGCGTCGTCCGGCTAGGGACGCCACGCCGGCGGGGCGAAGGATTGCGCATCGGCGCGGTGCGCCGCCCGCCGCGCGGCGTGCCGAAGAGCGCGTACCGGCGACGCGGCTACTACGACGTCTGGCTGCCCGAGCTTTCGCCGAGCGAGAAGTGGGTGCGCTGGGCGCTCTCTGAACCGTGGACCGATGCGCGCTGGAAAAGATATGCCCGCAACTACCAGCGCGAGATGCGCGCGCCGCCGGCGCAGCGGCTGCTCGACTTGCTGGCCGCGCTTTCCCGCGGCACGGCCATATCGGTGGGCTGTTATTGCGAGCGCAAGGAACGCTGCCATCGCTCGCTCCTCGCGGAACTCCTGCGCGGCCGCGGTGCCAAGCTCGCATGAGCACCCCTAAACAACGCCGCACGCGCACGATCTCGCACCTGCCGAAGAAAACGCGCCGCGCGCTCGGTAAGCAGGCGGCGAAGGTGGCGAAGCGCAAACGCCGTCGGCGGCGCTAGGCGCTCTCCTTGCCGGCGGAGCCGAGCGAAAGGTCAGCAAGGCCGGAGCGGATCATGTACCAGAAAAGAAACACGCCGGGCAGCGCGATGATCGTTGTCAGGAAGTAGAAGTTGACGTAGCCCATCGCCTCGATGAGCGAGCCCCCGGTGGTGCCGGTGATGAAACGACCGGCGATGCTCGCGAGCGCGGACAGGAGCGCGTATTGCGTCGCGGTGAACCGCAAATTGCAGAGCGCGGAGAGGTAAGCGACGACGGTGACGCCGCCCATGCCGCTCGCGAAGTTTTCAAAGCCCACGGCCGCCGCCATGCCGATGTTGCTATGCCCGGCGGCCGCAAGGGCGGCGAAGCTGAAGTTCGACACGGCCATCAGGACGAGGCTGATCAGCACCGAGCGCTTCATGCCCAGACGCTCGTAGAGCATGCCGCCGACGAAAATGCCGAGGAGCAGCGCGACGAACCCGACGCCGACGTCGTAAAAAGCGATCTCGTCGTTGCTGAAGCCGAGATTGCCAAAGAGAAGCCGCAGGGTCAGGTTCGCAAGCGTGTCGCCGACCTTGTGGATGAGCACGAACGCGAGCACGACCACGGCACCCTCGCGGCGCAGGAACTCGGTCAGCGGGCTGAAATACGCGATCACGGCTTCGAGCGCGCCGTGCGGCCTCGCCGGGTCCCGGTGGCGTGCCGGTTCGCCCATCACCAGCGCGGCGAGCATCGCCGGCAGTGCGAACGCGGCGCAAACCCCATAGGCGAGCGTCCAGCCCAGGCGCTGCGCGATGACCAGCGCGATCGCGCCAGAGGCCGCGGCGCCGATGCGCCAGCCGTATTGCGACATGCCCGAGCCGGCGCCGAGCTGGTGCGGCTCGAGGAGCTCGATGCGATAGGCGTCGATGACGATGTCGAAGGTGGCGCCGGCGATGCCGACGGCGATCGCCGCCAGCGCGACGACATAGAGCGCGCTTGCCGGATCGGCCTCGCCTAGGAATATGACCGCCGCCATTACGAGGACCCCGACGAGCCACAGCCAGCTGCGACGCTGCCCCCAGCGTCCGATGATCGGCAGGCGCAAGTGGTCGACGATCGGCGCCCAGAGAAACTTGAAGTTGTAGGCGAGGAACGTGAGGGCGAAGGCCGTCACCGCGCTCTTCGTCACGCCATGCTGCGCGAGGCGCGTGGTCAGCGTCGCGCCAATCATCGAGAAGGCGAATCCGGAGGAGATACCGAGGAATAGCGCGGCGAGCGGCCCGGCCTGGAAGTAGGGCCGCATCGCGGGCGCGAGCCGCGCGCGCCAGCCGCGCTCAGAGCGTGTAGTCATAGTCGATCGTGAGCGGCGCATGGTCGGAGAACCGGCGGCGCTTGTAGATCGACTCGCGGGCGGCTCTCGAGGCGATGCCCGGCGTCGCGATCTGGTAATCGATCCGCCAGCCGACGTTTTTCGCCCAGGCGCGGCCGCGGTTCGACCACCAGGTGTACTGGTCCGCTTCGTCGTTCAGGCGGCGAAAGACGTCGACGAAGCCGATTTCGCCAAACACGCGCGTGAGCCAGGCGCGCTCCTCGGGAAGGAAGCCCGAGTTCTTCTGGTTGGAGCGCCAATTGCGGAGATCGATCTCCTTGTGGGCGATGTTCCAGTCGCCGCAGAGAATGATCTCCGAGTCGCGCTCGCGCAGCCTTTTCAGATGCAGGAGAAACGCTTTCAGGAAGCGGAACTTCGACGCCTGCCGATGCGGGCCGGCCGAACCGGAAGGGAGATAGACCGAGACCACCCAGAGCCGACCGAAGCGCGCCTCGACGTAGCGCCCTTCGGGATCGAATTCGCGGCTGGAGAAGCCGCGCCTCACTTCGTCGGGGGTCTTGCGGCTATAGAGCGCAACGCCGCTATAGCCCTTCTTGTCGGCGAACGCGTGGCAGCTCTGGTAGAGCTTCAGGCCATGGAGCTTGGCATCGAGGTCGGTCTCGTGGCATTTCAGCTCCTGAAGGCAGACGATGTCGGCCTGTTGCGTGGCAAGCCAGCGGAAGAGTCCCTTTTTTGCCGCCGAGCGAACGCCGTTGACGTTGAGCGTGACGATGCGCACTTACCCGCTGGGGAACGCGGAGACGCCGCCGTGCGCGGCGGACCACGGGGCGGGCTCGTGCAAGAACCTTTCGACCTCGGTGATTTGCGCCGCAGGCAGGTAGTGATCCTTCTTCACCACGGCGAGGACATCCCACCACGTGGCGAGGTAGTGCAGGCGCACGTTCAACTCCTCCAGCGTGCGCTTCGCCTCCGGGAAGATGTCGTAGTAGAAGTTGACGAAGACATGATCGACGGTGGCACCCGCGTCGCGCAGGGCCCGGCAGAAGTTGATCTTCGAGCGGCCGTCGGTGGTCAGGTCCTCGACGAGCAGCGTACGCGCGCCGGCCCGCACATCGCCTTCGATCTGCGCGTTGCGCCCGAAGCCCTTCGGCCTTTTGCGCACGTACTGCATCGGCAGGTCGAGGTGCTCCGCCAGCCACGCGGCATAGGGAATGCCGGCCGTCTCGCCCCCGGCGACGACGTCGAACTGCTCGAAGCCCGCGTCGCGCGCGAGTGTCGATGCGGCAAATTCCACAAGCTGTCGGCGGATGCGGGGGTAGAAGATGAGCTTGCGGCAGTCGATGTAGACCGGGCTCGCCCAACCCGAAGTGAAGATGAAGGGCTTTTCCTCGAAGAACAGAACCGCCTTCACCTCGAGCAGCATTCGGGCCGTGATCTCGGCGACGAGCGCCTTGTCGGCAAAGTGCATGCGCGCGCGAATCTTAGCAGGTTAGAATCCGCGCATTCGCGGCGCTTTCGGAGGGACGCGATCCATGAAAAAAAGAATATTGGCGGTCTCCGCGCTCATGCTGACACCACTCCTCGCCCAGGCGCAGGCGACCCAGGCGACTTATCGCTGCACCGGCAATGACGGCAAGAAATACTACGGCTCCGCGATTCCGATGCAATGCGTCGGACGCCCGGTCGAAGTGCTGAATAAGCAAGGCATGGTCGTGCGGCGTTTGGACGCCGAAGGCGAGGACAAGGAGCGCGCCGAGAAGGCGGCCGCCGCAGCCAAGGCGAAGGAAGAGGAAGCCGCCAGCCGCGAAACCACGCGCCGTAACCGCGCGCTTCTTGCGACGTACGCCAATGAGCGAGACGTCGATCAAGCTCGCAGCCGCGCTCTCGCCGAGAACCAAAGAGCGCTGCACGAAGTCGAGAACCGGATCGAGGCGATCAAGAAGCGGCGCGCCGGGTACGAGAAGGAGCTCGGGTTCTACCAGGACACGAAGGGCTCGAAACCGCCCGCGAAGCTCGTCGATGACATCAACAATTCAGAGGTCGACCTGAAGGCGCACGAGGAGCTGCTCGCCGCCAAGCACAAGGAATTCGACCTGATCAACGCGAAGTACGACCAGGACAAGAAGCGCTACAGCGAGCTCACCCGCCACACGCCGCGGTAGTCAGCGGCCGAGCTTGCGGCGCAGTATCTCGTTCACCTGCGCCGGGTTTGCCTTGCCTCCGGTCGCCTTCATCACCTGGCCGACGAGGGAATTGAAGGCCTTTTCCTTGCCGGCGCGGTAATCGGCCACCTGCTGCGCGTGGCTCGCGAGCACCTTGTCCACCAGCCCTTCGATGGCGCCCGCGTCGCTGATCTGTTTCAGCCCGCGCCTCTCGATGATCTCCTCGGGCGAGCCCTCCCCTTCCCAAAGCGCCGGCAAAACGACGCTGGTCGCGGCCGAGTTGGAAATCTCGCCTCTCGCGACAAAACCATAAAGCTCCCGTAGCTGCGCCGGCGATACCTTGCTCGCGCGGAAATCGAGCTTGTCGCGATTCAAGCGCGCTTTGAGAGGTCCGGTAATCCAGTTGGCGAGGTTGAGGGCACCCCTTTCCGGCTGACCCGAGATCACCGCCAGCGCGAAGCTCGCCGTCGCGGGGCTCGCCGTCAACGATTCCGCCAAGTTCGGGGTAAAGCCGTAGACGTCCATCAGCTCGCGCCGCTCGCTTTCGCGCGGCTTTCGCATCGAGGCGCGGACGCGCTCGATCATGTCGTCCCTGACGATGACCGGCAGCAAGTCCGGATCGGGAAAGTAACGATAGTCTTGCGCGTCTTCCTTGGTCCGCATTGCTCGTGTCTCGCCGCTGTCGGGATCGTAAAGGCGCGTTTCCTGTACCACCTGGCCGCCGCTTTCCAGGATTTCTACCTGCCGACGGCTTTCAAATTCGATTGCCTGTTCGATAAACAGGAAAGAGTTCAGATTTTTGATCTCGCAACGGGTGCCAAGCCGCGCGTCGCCGATTCTGCGGACCGACACGTTGGCGTCGCAGCGAAAGGAACCCTCCTCCATGTTGCCGTCGCAGATCTCGTTCCAGGTCACGACGTCATGCAGGGCACGCGCATACGCGACCGCCTCCTTGGCGCCACGCAGATCCGGCTCGGAGACGATCTCGAGGAGCGGCGTGCCGGCGCGGTTGAGGTCGATGCCGCTCATGCCGCGGAAATCCTCGTGCAAAGACTTGCCCGCGTCTTCCTCGAGGTGCGCGCGGGTGATGCGAATCGTCTTCTCGCCGTCGGGGGCCGCGATGCGGATTGCCCCGCCCTGCACGATCGGCGCCTCATACTGGCTGATCTGATAGCCCTTCGGCAGGTCGGGATAAAAATAATTCTTGCGCGCGAAGATCGACCGGCGATTGATCGTGGCGCCGATCGCGAGGGCGAAGCGAATGGCGTGCTCGAGCGCCGCGCGGTTCAACACGGGCAGCGTGCCTGGCAGCGCGATGTCGAGCGCCGAGGCATGTGTATTGGGCGGCGCGCCGAATGCCGAGGCGGCGGCCGAGAAAATTTTGCTCTTCGTGAGGAGCTGGGCATGCGTCTCGATGCCGACGACGATCTGCCACGCCATGTTTATTTCGGCTCCGCGTGCAACAGTCGGCAATGACCTCGCCGGTCGATAAGCAGCGGCTCCAGGTACGCCTCCGAGCCGCAGTGCTCGGCACAGTTCTCGGCCATAAGGCGCACGTAATCGCCGGCTTCGCGCATCGTCACATGGCATGAACCCGCGCCAAAGCGAAGGCCGCCTTTCCAAGGCGCCTGCTGTAGATCGGCCACTTTGCAGCCATGGCCGCTCGGCGAAGTGCTCGAGCGCCACTCGAATGACTGGAGCTTTCCGGCCTCGATGCTGTAGTTCAGGGTCGAGCTGTAGTGTGCTGCGGAGGCTTCGCACGCGACTTTCGCGCTATAGCCTTCCATCGACGGAAAGTCCTCGCTGAATTCGAAGCGCTCGCGTGCCTGGCCGCCCGGCGCGTAGCGTGTGCCTTTGAAAGCATCGGCGCGCAGGGTGCCGCGCAGCTCGCCCGTCGTCGGGCGGCCAAAGAGGATCGCGGTCGTGCCTTCGCGCAAGGTCGTGACGCCGATCTGCGGGCTCGCTTCCCCCTCGAGGAAACGCCGCTGCAACGTCCCGAGAATGATGTATTCGCCGGCGAGCTGCCACGCGCCTTCGGCGGTGCGCGCGGCGTGCAGCACGAGGAGCGCGGGGCGGCTGCCGATCTGGCCCACGAATTCGCGCGTCTCGGCCTGCGCCCACGCGGCGAGCGGCACGATGAGCGCGAGCGCGGCACAGCGCCTCATAACGGCGTCGCCTGCGGCACGCGCAGATGCCAGTCGCTCGCCTGCTGGTAGCGGTGCGCAACGGCGAGCAGCCGCGCCTCGGAAAAATGGTCCCCGGTGAGCTGAAGGCCGATCGGCAGCCCGGCACCATCGAAACCGCACGGGATGGAGAGCGCGGGCAAGCCGGCAAGCGGCGCGAGGACGGTGAAGATGTCGTTCAAATACATCTGCACCGGATCGTCGCTCTTCGCGCCGACGGCGAACGCGGTCGTCGGCGAAGTCGGACCGACGATCACGTCGCACTGTGCGAAGGCCTGCGCGAAGTCGCGGGCGATGAGCCGGCGTACTTTCTGCGCTTGCAGGTAGTAGGCATCGTAGTAACCGTGCGAGAGAACATAGGTGCCGACGAGGATGCGGCGCTTCACCTCGGCGCCGAAACCCTCGGCGCGCGTGCGGCAATACATGTCGAGGAGGTCGCTGTACCTCTCGGCTCGATGGCCGTAGCGCACGCCATCGAAACGTGACAGGTTGGACGAGGCCTCCGCCGGCGCGATGACGTAGTACACCGGGACGCCGAGGTGCGAATTGGGGAGCGACACCTCGACGCGGCGCGCGCCTTGCGCTTCGAACCATCGCGTCGCCGCTTCGACCGCCTCGCGCACGGCCGGAGCAATTCCTTCGCCGAAATATTCGCGCGGCAGGCCGAGGCGCAGACCCGTGAGGGGCTCGCCGAGCGAGCGCGTGTAGTCTTCCTTCGGTCGTTCGAGACTCGTGGAGTCGCGCTCGTCGAAGCCGGCCATCGCGTTCATCAGGAGCGCGAGATCCTCGGCACTTTTCGCGAGCGGTCCGGCCTGGTCGAGCGACGAAGCGAAGGCGACGATGCCGTAGCGCGAAACTACGCCGTAAGTCGGCTTCAAGCCCGAGACGCCGCATAGCGCGGCGGGCTGGCGCACCGAGCCGCCGGTGTCGGTGCCGGTTGCCGCGGGCAAAAGACGCGCCGCCACCGCGGCGGCCGAGCCTCCCGAAGAGCCGCCCGGCACGGCGCGCGTGTCCCACGGATTGCGCGCCGCGCCGAAGCGCGAGCTCTCGTTGGAGGAGCCCATGGCGAACTCGTCCATGTTGCACTTGCCGACGAGCACCGTGCCGGCGCGCTCGAGCTCTTCGACGACGTGCGCGTCGTACGGACTTACATAATTCTCGAGCATGCGCGAGGCGCACGTGGTGCGAAGCCCTCGCGTGCAGAAAATGTCTTTGTGTGCGATCGGGATGCCGGTCAGCGGGCCGCGCTCGCCGCGGGCGCGCGTCTCGTCGGCGCGCTTCGCCGCCGCAAGCGCGCGCGACTCGTCCACCGTGATGAAGCTGTTCAGCGTGCCGTTGAAGCGCGCAATGCGCTCGAGGCAGGCGCGGGTCAGCTCGACCGAAGAGATTTTTTTCGCCGCGAGCGCGCTCGAGAGCTCGGAGAGCGTGGCGTTCAGCACGCTACTTGATCACCTTGGGCACGAGGTAAAAACCCTCTTCGACGGCGGGCGCCACCGATTGATAGAGCTCACGCCGATCCGTTTCGCGCACTTCGTCGGCACGCAGCCGCTGTGCGATGTCGAGCGCGTGCGCCATCGGCTCGATGCCGCTTGTGTCGATGGCGCGGATCTGCTCGACCAGACCGAGAACCGCGTTCAACCGCTCGAGGACCACAGCGGCTTCATCACCGTCGATGGCTATTCGGGCAAGGCGCGCGAGGCGGCGCACGTCGTCGGGGCTCAGCGACATTTCGTCTGGACCAGGGGAGCGCGGGGACGAATGCCTTATCGTCCGTAGCGGGCTTAGCGTATCATAGCGGCCATTTACAGAGCCTCGGCTCGCCCAGCTAAGGCTCGATTTAGTAACGAAAAAAGCGGAAACATACTAAAAGGCTCGACCTTGCCTATGCTCGGATTCCTTCGCAGCTACTTCTCCAACGACCTCGCCATCGACCTCGGCACCGCCAATACCCTCATCTACGTGCGCGGCAAGGGCATCGTCCTTGATGAACCGTCCGTGGTGGCGATCCGCCAGGAAGCGGGCCCGAGCGGCAAGAAGACCATCCAGGCGGTGGGCAAGGAAGCAAAGCTGATGCTCGGCAAGACTCCGGGCAACATCATCGCCATCCGCCCAATGAAGGACGGCGTGATCGCCGACTTCACGGTGACCGAGCAGATGCTCAAGCAGTTCATCAAGAAGGTTCACGACAACAAGCTTTTCTCGCCGAGCCCGCGCATCATCATCTGCGTCCCGTGCGGCTCGACCCAGGTCGAGCGCCGCGCGATCCGCGAAAGCGCGATCGGCGCGGGCGCCGGGCAGGTATACCTGATCGAAGAGCCGATGGCCGCCGCCATCGGTGCCGACCTGCCGGTCGCCGACGCCACCGGCTCGATGGTGGTGGACATCGGCGGCGGCACGACCGAGGTGGGCGTGATCTCGCTCGGCGGCATGGTGTACTCGGGCTCCGTGCGCGTCGGCGGCGACAAGTTCGACGAAGCGATCATCAACTACATCCGCCGCAACTACGGCATGCTGATCGGCGAGACCACGGCCGAGCTGATCAAGAAGGAAATCGGCTCGGCCTTCCCCGGTTCCGAAGTGCGCGAAATGGAAGTGAAGGGCCGCAACCTCGCCGAGGGCATTCCGCGGAGCTTCACCATCAGCTCCAACGAGATCCTGGAAGCGCTCACCGAGCCGCTGAACCAGATCGTCTCCGCGGTCAAATCCGCCCTCGAGCAGACGCCGCCAGAACTGGGCGCCGACATCGCCGAAAAGGGCATGGTGCTGACCGGCGGCGGTGCGCTGCTGCGCGACCTCGACCGCCTGCTCATGGAAGAGACCGGGCTGCCGGTCATCGTGGCCGAGGATCCGCTCACCTGCGTGGTGCGCGGCTCCGGCAAGGCGCTCGAGAAGATGGAGCACTTCGGCCCGATCTTCACCAACGACTAAGGACTAGGGGGTGCACCATACCCCCCCACCCTTCTTCAAGCGGGGCCCCGCACCGCTTGTCCGCCTTTTCTTCTTCGCGTCGCTCTCTCTCGCGTTGCTCGTCATTGATGCGCGGTTTCGCTACGTAGAGAGCCTGCGCAGCTGGCTCGCGCTCGCGGCGTACCCGCTGCAGCGGGCTGCCACCGCGCCGATAGACCTGCTGATGAGCATCGGCGGCTATTTCTCCACTCAGGCAACCCTCATCGAGGAAAACGCCAGGCTGCGTGAGCGGGCGCTTGCCAACTCTCAGGACGCGCAGCGCTTTGAAGCGGCGCAGGCCGAGGCGACAGAGCTTCGCCGGTTGATCGGCGCGGGCGAAAGGCTCCCCGTACAGGCGACGCCGGCGGAGGTCCTTTACCTCGGCCGGGATCCATATTCGCACAAGCTCTTCATCGATCGCGGCGCCGTTCAGGGCGTGAAAGCCGGAAGCCCGGTCGCGGACGAGACGGGGGTGGTGGGCCAGGTGACTCGGGTGCATTCGCTCGTCTCCGAGGTGACATTGCTGACCAATCCGGATCAAGCTGTTCCGGTCCAGGTGGTGAGGAACGGGCTGCGCGCCGTGGCCTTCGGTGGCGGTAACGCCGGCACAATCGAGCTTCGATACATGCCGGCGAATGCGGAAATCCAGCCGGGCGATCGGCTGGTCACTTCGGGCATCGACGGCGTCTATCCCGCCGGCCTTGCCGTCGCGAACGTGCTGAGCGTCGAGCGCGATACCGAGCATAGCTTCGCCCGCGTCCTGTGCCGGCCGGCAGCGGGTGTGGACCGCGGTCGTTACGTCCTCATCCTCACGAACGAGACCGCCAAGGCGCCGCGGCCCGACGAGAGCCAGTCTTCCAAGGATCGCCGCGCCGATAAGTCCCGGCGCGCGCGCGCCAAGGAAAAGCAGAGCGATGACGCCCAGTAGCTCGCAGATCCTGATGCCGGTGCGCCTGAGCACCATCGTTGGCTCGTTCGCGATCGCGCTCTTTCTCGACTTTCTGCCATGGCGCGATCTGCGTTTCGTACCGGACTTCGTGGCGCTCGTGCTTGCGCTCTGGTGCGTGCGGCAGCCGCGCCTCGTCGGCCTGGGCGTCGCGTGGTCGCTCGGGCTTCTCGCCGATGCCGGCAATGGCGTGCTCCTCGGGCAGCACGCACTCGCGTACTCGCTGCTTGCCTTTCTCGCCGTCTGGCTTTCGCGCCGTATTCTGTGGTTCGGCCCGATGCTGCAATCGCTGCACATCGCCCTGATCCTGCTTGTCGCGGAAGCGGCTGGACTCCTGGTGCGACTCGCGGCTGGCGATCCGTTTCCGGGCTGGCCGATCTTCGCCGGACCGCTCCTCGGCGCGGCGCTCTGGCCGGTGGTGACGTGGCTTCTGCTACTGCGGCAGCGCCGGCCCGAGCGCGAACAGGCGATCTAGATGCGCGGCAGCGAAATACGCAATTCCGAGCGCGAGGTTCACCAGTTCCGACTGCGGGTCGGCCTAGCGGGCGCCATGGTGCTCGCCGCTTTCGGACTGCTTGCCGCGCGATTCCTCTGGCTGCAAGTTCTGCAGCACGACGTCTATCAGGCGAAGGCAGAAGACAACCGCATCTCGATCGTGCCGGTGACGCCCAACCGTGGCCTGATCGTCGATCGAAACGGCGTCGTCATTGCCCGCAACTATTCCGGCTACACGCTCGAGATTTTCCCGCGCCGCGTAAAGAACATCGAGCGCACGATCGACGCGGCTTCGCAGTACGTCGACATCACGCCGCGCGATCGCGCTCGCTTCCGGAAGCTCCTGCAGGAGACGCGCAATGCCGAGAGCCTGCCGGTCAAGAACCGCCTGTCCGACGAGGAAGTGGCGAGGTTCGCGGCCAACCGCTATCGCTTCGAGGGCGTCGAGATCAAGGCGCGGCTATTTCGCCAATACCCCTTTGGCGACGTCGGGTCGCATGTCCTCGGCTACCTCGGTCGCATCAACATCCAGGACCAGCAAAAGCTCGAGGATGACGGCGTCGGGCCCAATTACCGCGGCACCGACTATATCGGCAAGGCCGGAATCGAGGCGATGTACGAAGCCGAGCTTCATGGCACGACCGGGTTCGAGCAAGTCGAAATCGATGCCGCGGGCCGCGGCATCCGTACCCTTTCGCGCACGCCCTCGCAGCCCGGCAACAACATCGCGCTTACGCTGGACATGCGGCTGCAGCAGGTGGCCGAGATCGCTTTCGGCGACCGACGCGGCGCGCTCGTGGCTATCGATCCAAACACGGGCGGCGTGCTCGCCCTCGTGTCGAAGCCGGGCTTCGACCCGAACCTCTTCGTTGACGGCATCGACCCGCAGTACTGGGCGGAACTGAACGGCTCGCCCGACAAGCCGCTCAACAACCGCGCCATTTCCGGGCTCTATCCGCCGGGCTCGACGATCAAGCCCTATCTCGCGCTCGCCGCACTCGAGACCGGCAAGCGAAGGTCGAGCTGGAGCATTTACGATCCCGGGTTCTTCGATTTCGGCGGCCGGCGCTTCCGCGACGACAAAAAGGGCGGTCACGGCGTAGTCGACATGTACAAGTCGATCGTCGAGTCCTGCGACACGTACTACTACCATCTCGCCAACGATATGGGGATCGACGCCATCGCGCGCTTTCTCGGCCCGTTCGGTTTCGGCTCGAGAAGCGGCATCGATCTCGCCGGGGAATTCGCGGGCGTCTTGCCCTCGCCCGAATGGAAGATCAAGCGCTTCAAGCAGCCCGCGCAGCAAAAGTGGTTTCCAGGCGAGACCATCTCCATCGGCATCGGGCAGGGCTATCACTCGTACACGCCGCTGCAGCTTGCCCAGGCGATGGCGATGCTCGCGACGGGCGGAACGATGTACAAGCCCCATCTGCTCGCGCACGTCGGCAGTCCGCGCTCTAGCGATCGGCGCGACGTGCTGCCGGAGGTTCTGCATACCATCGCTCTCAGGCGCGACAACGTTGAATTCATCAAGCGCTCCATGGCCGGCGTCAACAAAGAAGGCACGGCGGCGCGCGCCTTCGCCGGCGTCACCTATACCGTCGGCGGCAAGACCGGCACGGCGCAGGTCATCGCCATCAAGCAAAACGAGAAGTACGAGGAGTCGAAAGTCGCCGAGCGCCACCGGGACCATTCGCTCTTCATCGCCTTCGCGCCGCTCGAGAGCCCGCGCATCGCGCTCGCGATCGTCGTCGAGAACGGCGGCTTCGGCGCGCGCGCCGCGGCCCCGCTCGCGCGCACGGTGCTCGACTATTTCATGCTGGGCAAGCTGCCCGCCGGCATGGACCAGCCGACGCCTGAGGACGAGGGCGCGGTCGACGAAGAGAGCGAAAGCGACTGATGGATACGGCGCAGCTTCCACTACGCCGCATCGTCGTGCGGCTCGCCGAGGGCATCGACAGCACCCTTCTCGTATTGATGCTTGCCCTCTCGATGCTGGGGCTTCTTGCGCTCTTCTCGGCGAGCTACGAGACACCCGGCCGGGTCGTGAGCCAACTCGTCAACCTCGCCGTCGCCGTTGCCGCGATGTGGCTCGTGGCGCAGGTGCCGCCGCAGACCATGATGCGTTTCGCCATGCCCGCTTACGTAGTAGGGCTCGCCTTCCTGATTGCCGTCGCGCTATTCGGCGATGTGGCGAATGGGGCGCGCCGCTGGCTGCACGTTGGCGTCACCCGCTTCCAGCCCTCGGAAATGATGAAGCTCGCGCTGCCGCTCATGCTCGCCTGGTACTTCCACAAGCACGAGACCACGTTGAAGCTCCGAAACTTTGCCGTCGCGGCATTGCTTCTTATCGTGCCGCTCGGCCTTATCGCGCGCCAACCCGACCTCGGCACGGCAGCGCTCGTCGGCGCAGCGGGCTTCTATGTCATCTTCTTCGCCGGCATCAGCTGGCGCGTGCTCGGCACGCTCTTTGGCCTGGGGCTTGCCGCATTGCCGATCGCGTGGGGCTTCCTCCATGGTTATCAACGTAAGCGGGTGCTCACCCTGCTCGACCCCACCACCGACCCGCTCGGCGCCGGCTACCACATCATCCAATCGACCATCGCGGTGGGGTCGGGCGGCCTTTGGGGCAAGGGCTGGCTAAACGGCACGCAGGCGCATCTCGAGTTCATCCCGGAACGGCATACCGACTTCATCTTCGCCGTCTTCTCGGAGGAGTTCGGGCTCATCGGCAATCTCGTGCTTCTGATCCTCTACTTCCTGCTGATCGGCCGCGGACTTTATATCGCCGCCAATGCGGCGACGGTGTTCGCGCGGCTACTGGCCGGGGCCATCTCGCTCATGTTTTTCACCTATGCGTTCGTCAACATGGGCATGGTGTCCGGCATCCTGCCCGTCGTCGGGGTTCCGCTCCCCTTCCTCTCGTATGGCGGTACGGCGTTACTCACGCTCTTCATCGGCGCCGGCATCCTCATGAGCATCCATCACTACCGGAAGCTGGTTCAGACCTAGCATTTTCGCAGAGCAGCAGATTCCGCAACCCGCTCCCGCATTATGAAACGGGGGTCAGGTAAGCCCATGTAACGCCTTGTTTTTGTAACGGGGAAATAGGCCGCTTGGCGTGTTGCTGCGCGCCATACGGACCGCGCACACTTGGCGGATCGACAACCTCAGGAGGGCTGCTGTGGAACCGCGCGAAAAACAAGCGAGCGAACTGGAAAAAGACTGGGCACAAAACGCGCGGTGGCAAGGCGTCAAGCGCGGCTATGCCGCTGCGGACGTCGTCCGGCTGCGGGGCAGCGTGCAGCCCGAGCACACGCTCGCGAAACGCGGCGCCGAAAAGCTTTGGCGCCTGGTGCACGAGCGCCCGTACGTCAACTCCTTAGGCGCGCTCACCGGCAATCAGGCCGTGCAACAAGTGAAAGCGGGCGTGCCGGCGATCTACCTCTCCGGCTGGCAGGTGGCGGCCGATGCGAACGACTCGCTGCAGATGTATCCCGACCAGTCGCTCTACGCCGTCTCTTCGGTGCCGACGGTCGTCAAGCGCATCAACGCGGCCCTCATGCGAGCCGACCAGATCCAGTGGATGGAAGGTAAAGGCGACATCGATTTTCTCGCACCGATCGTCGCGGACGCGGAGGCCGGGTTCGGGGGCGTGCTGAACGCCTATGAGCTCATGCGCGCCATGATCGAGGCGGGCGCCGCCGGCGTGCATTTCGAGGACCAGCTCGCCTCGGTGAAGAAATGCGGCCACATGGGCGGCAAGGTGCTCGTGCCGACGCAGGAAGCGGTGCAGAAGCTGATCGCGGCGCGCCTCGCGGCCGACGTGGCCGGCGTGCCGAGCGTGCTCCTCGCACGCACGGACGCCGAAGCGGCCAACCTTCTCACCTCGGATGTGGACGAGAACGATAAGCCCTTCATCACCGGAGAACGCACCGCCGAAGGCTTCTATCGCGTGCGCAACGGCCTCGAGCAAGCCATTTCCCGCGGCGTCGCCTATGCCGCCTATGCCGACATGGTGTGGTGCGAGACCGGCAAGCCCGATCTAGACTTCGCGCGCAAATTCGCCGACGCCGTTCAGAAAGCGCACCCGGGCAAGATGCTCGCGTACAACTGTTCGCCGTCCTTCAACTGGAAGAGAAACCTCGATGACGCGACCATCGCCAAGTTCCAGCGCGAGCTCGGCGCCATGGGCTACAAGTTCCAGTTCATCACGCTCGCCGGCTTCCACTCGCTCAACTACTCGATGTTCGAGCTCGCCTACGGCTACGCGCGCGGCGGCATGAGCGCCTTTGTCGAACTGCAGCAGAAGGAATTTGCCGCCGCCGAGAAGGGCTTCACCGCTGTGAAGCACCAGCGCGAGGTCGGCACGAGCTACTTTGACGAAATCACCCAGGTCGTAACCGGCGGCGCGGCATCCACCACGGCGCTGCACGGCTCCACCGAGGACGAACAATTCTTCGACGATAAGAAGAAGGCGAAGCTCGCCGCAGTGTGAGCCGCATCGCGCAAGTCGTCCCGCTGCAGGAGCGGCGCTCGAGCCTACCGCAGGACATCGCGCGCTGCATCCTCGCCGGCTTCGACAAGCACTACCGGCTGTTCCGGGCCGCGGCGGTCAAAGCAAAGGGGCTCTACGAGCGCGCCGCCTGGGCCGAGATGCGGGCGCTCGCCGCGGAGCGCATCCAGATGTATGACCAGCGGGTGCAGGAGGCCGTCGACGAGCTCCTGGCGCGCTTCCCGCAAGCCGCGCGCGACGAGTCGTTGTGGCCGGCGATCAAGCTCGCCTACATTCCGCTCTTGCACGAGCACAAGCAGCCCGAGTGCGCGGAGACCTTCTACAACTCGGTCGCCTGCCAGGTGCTGCATCGGCGGCACTACCACAACGAGTTCATTTTCTGGCGGCCGGCGGTCGCCACCGAGCATCTGGACGGCGAGCGCCCCACCTATCGCTGCTACTACCCGTTGCGCGAGGGGCTGAGGAAGACGCTGCGCGCGATCGCCTCGAGCTTCGATCTCGCCAACGCCTGGGAGGACGGCGAGCGCGACGTTCGCAACATCGTGCGCGCGCTACGCCCGCATTTCCCGCGACCGGCGAAGGCGCATCCGGATCTGCAGATCCAGATCATCGGCTCGCTTTTTCTGCGCAACAAGGGCGCCTACGTCGTAGGACGCCTGATCAACGCGCACGAGGAGCTGCCCTTCGCGGTACCGATCCTGCAGAACGAGCGTGGCGAGCTCTACGTCGACACGTTGCTCATCGGCGAGGACCAGCTGCTCGTGCTCTTCTCCTTTGCGCGCGCGTATTTTTTCATCGACGTGGAGGTGCCGGCGGCCTGCGTATCGTTCCTGCGCTGGCTGATGCCGAGAAAGCCGCGTGCCGAACTGTACATGGCGATCGGGCTGGCAAAGCAGGGAAAGACGCTCTTCTATCGAGATTTGCACTATCACCTCATGCACTCGACCGACCGCTTCGTGGCAGCGCCCGGTATCAAGGGGATGGTGATGCTCGTCTTTACGCTGCCCTCGTATCCGTACGTCTTCAAGGTGATTCGCGATCGCTTCGCGCCGCCCAAGGAGATCGACCGCGAGACGGTGATGGAGAAGTACCTCATGGTGAAGCTGCACGATCGCGTCGGCCGCATGGCGGATACGCTCGAGTACTCGCGCGTTGCGCTGCCGCTCGATCGCTTCGATCCGGAGCTTCTCGAAGAACTCAAGCGCGAATGCGGCTCGATGATCGAGTCCGACGGCGACGAAATCGTCCTCGGCCACGTGTACATCGAGCGCCGCATGCAGCCGCTCAACCTCTACGTCGAGGACTGCCGGCGCACCGGGCAGGAAGAAACGCTACGCTGGGCGCTGCGCGATTACGGGCAAGCAATCAAGGAGCTCGCCGGCGCCGGTATCTTCCCGGGGGACATGCTGCTCAAGAACTTCGGCGTCACGCGCCACGACCGAGTTGTCTTCTACGACTACGACGAGATCCAACCGATCGGCGACGTCAATTTTCTGCGCATCCCGGCCGCGCGCACCTACGAGGAAGAAATGTCAGCCGAGCCCTACTGGCGCGTGGGCGAGCACGACGTTTTTCCTGAGCAATTCGACCGCTTTCTCGTCTCCGAACCGCGCGCCCGCGAAATCTTCTACCAGTATCACCGCGACCTGCTCGACGCGGAGTTCTGGAAGGCACGGCAAGCGCTCGTACGCTCCGGCGAGCAAGAGGACGTCTTCCCGTATCCGGAGGAGCTTCGCTTCTCTAGGAGACCTCGCGGCGCTCGGCAAGGCGAAGCCAGCCCTTAACGATGCGGTAGATGATCCACACGGCGGTGGCGACGAGCACGAGCCAGCCGATGAGAATAAGCATCAGAATGCAACCGATCACGCCCCATAGCAGGCCCCACCAGAATGTGCGGATCTGCCAGCGAAAGTGCGATTCGAGCCAGGTGCCCGCCGCATCGTCGCGCTTCACGTAGTCGACGATCACGGCGGCGAGCCATGTGATGCCGGAGAAGAAGCCCGCCGCCTGTAACGCATACACAACGGTGGCGATGGTCCTCAGCCCTCGTTCTTTGTCGGCGATAAGGTTCTCTTCCATTCTGGCCCTTCGATGACTATTTGACTCGTCCGCCATGGTCGCCCGCGGCGCCGGGCGGCACATGCAGATACAGCATCAAAGCGAGGCCGCCGCGATGCGCAGATGCGCAAGCGGAATCAGCAGCACGTAAAGGATGACAAGCAGCACGAGCGGCGAGAGATCAACGCGTCCGACCGGCGGCACATAGCGGCGCACGGGCCGCAGGAACGGGCGAGTCACCAGATCGAAGAGCGGCCCGAGGGGTGCATCGGGATTGATCCAGGAGATGGCCACCTGGACGAACACCGCGAAGACCAGGATGTAAACGCTGTAGCGCACGAGGTCCACGGCGGCGACAGCGACGATCGCAAGCGCGCTCGGCTCCGAGCCCGCGATCGCGGCTTGCGCCCAGAGTCCAAACCCCTGCAGAGCCCAAGCAAGGAGGAGCGTAGCGAGATCGAGCCCCGTTATGCCGGGGATGACGCGACGCGCCGGCACGACGATCCAATTAGTTGTCGCGAGCAAAAACTCGCCCATGGGGTTGCGAAAAGGTACGCGCAGCCATTGGAAATGGAACCGCGCGAGCAGTAGAAAGACGAGAAACGACACCACCGTGTCGATCAGGAAGGTCGCGATCTGAGCGAACACGCGCCTATTCCTTCGCCAGCTCGTCGCCGAGTTCGGCGCCGCGGCGCGTCGCGGCTTGCAGAGCTCGTGCTAAGCGTTGTGCCAGCTGCTCACGATCGAAGACCTTGAGCGCGGCTTCTGTTGTGCCGCCTTTGGATGTCACCTTGGCGCGCAGTACCGCGGGCGGCTCGCTGCTTTGCGCGGCGAGTGTCGCCGAGCCGAGCGCGGTTTGCTTGGCGAGCTTGAGCGCGTCCTCGCGCCCGATACCTGCTTGTTCGGCAAAGGCGGCGAGCTGCTCGATCAGCCAGAAGACATACGCCGGGCCATTGCCCGATACCGCGGTAACGACATCGAGCAGGGATTCATCACTCAGCCAAACAACCTCACCCACGGCGCCGAGGATCGCCGCCGCGCGGCTTCGCTCGTCATTGTTAACCTCGGGCAGGGCGAAAAGCCCGGCCATGCCGGCGGCGACGAGCGCGGGCGTATTGGGCATGCACCGCACGAGCTGGCGATGGCCACCGAGCCAGCGCGAAATCGCAGCGAGACGCAGGCCGGCGGCGATGCTGATCACGAGCTTGCCGTGCACGTGGTTTGCGATGGGCGCGAGTGCCGCGCGGGCGTCCTGCGGCTTCACGGCGAGGAGGATCGTGTCCGCCGCATCGATTATGGCCTCCGCCGCGCCCGCGACGCGCACACCGTGGGCGGCGATGCGCTCGCGCGCCGAGGCGCTCGTCTCTACGACCGCGATCGATTGCGCGTCATAGCCGCGCGCGATCAGCCCGCCGATCAGCGCATTCGCCATGTTGCCGCCGCCGAGAAAAGCGATATTCATGGCGGGGTCATGCCGCGTGTTTTTCTTTGCGGCGCGCGCCGAAGATCGCGGTGCCGACGCGAACCAGCGTCGCGCCCTCGGCAATCGCGACCTCGAGGTCGTCGGACATGCCCATGGAGAGCGTATCAATGTCGAACTCGCGTTTCAGAGCGTCAAACGCGGCGCGCACGTCGCGATAGCGGCTCGCCGGCGCGCCGGGGTCCGGGAGGGCCATCAAGCCGCGCAAACGAAGCCGCGGCAAAGAGGCGACAATCTTTGCGAGCGGCAGGATCTCGTTCAGCCCGACGCCGTTTTTTGTCCCTTCGCCGGAAACATTCACCTGGATGAGCACATTGAGCGGTGGCAGCTGCGCCGGCCGCTGCTCGGCGAGGCGCCGTGCGACTTTTTCACGGTCGAGGGTCTGCAGCCAGTGAAAATGCTCCGCGGCAAGTCGCGTCTTGTTGCTCTGCAAAGGACCGATCAAGTGCCATTCGAGCTCGGGGAGCGCCGCCATTTTCTCGAGCGCTTCCTGGACGTAGTTCTCACCGAATGCGAATTGGCCCGCGCTCCGCGCTTCCTCGATGCGCGCCGCCGGGTGCGTCTTCGATACTGCAAGCAGTTTCACCGCATCGGCATCGCGACCGGCGGCTCGCGCCGCCCGACCAATGCGTGCTTTCACTGCTTGCAGGTTGTCTGAAATTGTTGTCATAATCGCTTGAAGAAGCGAAGAAAAACAACGTCGGGAGGATTGTAATGGATCTCACTGAGCTGCTCGCCTTCGTCGTCAAGAACAAGGCGTCGGACCTCCACCTGTCCTCGGGCCTGCCGCCGATGATCCGCGTGCACGGCGACGTGCGACGCATCAACGTGCCGCCGATGGAGCACAAGGACGTGCACGCCATGATCTACGACATCATGAACGACGGGCAGCGCAAGTTCTACGAGGAAAACCTCGAGTGCGACTTCTCGTTCGCGGTGCCAAACCTGGCGCGCTTCCGCGTCAATGCTTTCGTGCAACAGCGCGGCGCCGCCGCCGTGATGCGCACCATCCCGTCGAAGATTCTTTCGCTCGAGGACCTGAAGGCGCCGAAGATCTTCGCCGACATCGCCGACCAGCCGCGCGGCATCGTGCTCGTGACGGGGCCGACCGGCTCCGGCAAATCGACCACGCTGGCGGGCATGGTCAACCACATCAACGAGAACGAGCACGGCCACATCCTCACCATCGAGGACCCGATCGAGTTCGTGCACGAGTCGAAGAAATGCCTGATCAACCAGCGCGAAGTGGGGCCACACACGCTCTCTTTCTCGAATGCCCTG